>NZ_JAEMGT010000088.1:0-38512 GCF_017655185.1 Rahnella sp. ChDrAdgB13
CCCCGAACACAGTCATAACCCCGCCGCTCATCCATTCGGCCCACTGTCTCGCGCATGTGGTTTTTTATTGGGGTACCGTTTCACGCCTTCTGTTACTTACCCTTGGCTATCGCCATTTTTAGCCCTGAATTGAAATCAGGGGTTGGTGATGAAAAACCCCAAAAAGTTAAATGGGGAGATCTCATTGGCTAAAAAATTTAAGCTCGTATATCTATAAGATGGTCAAGCTTAAGCGTGCTTTCATTGGATACTTTAAAAGAGTGATCTTTTCATAAGGAATGGTGAGCAGTTGATAACGGATAACGCTGGTGATAACGGTTAACGTTGTTGTTAACGGATAATCAACTTGCGGCTTCATGCCACCTGTTGAGCTTTCTTATCGTTCAAACAAAGGTAGAATAACCGCATTAATATCCAAAATATCCATATGGAGGAGCTGTGTTCCAGATTTCTGATCTTACAGACCTACGTACGCTATCTGAAACCTCGGAATTAGAGTTCAAGTTAGCCCAAGGGAAAGATGGACAGGGTAAGTTACCCGATGACTTCTGGCCGACGTATAGCTCTATGGCAAATTGTCGTGGTGGATATGTTGTTTTAGGTATTCGGGAAAAAAAAGGCGAGTTCACTGTTGCGGGTATACCAGATATCAATATTGTCAAAAAGCAGCTTTTCGATCTTGTTAGCAGTAAGAAAAAAGTAAATGTTAATCTTCTTACTGATCACTCAGTTCAAACAATCAGGTTAGAAAACAAGGATATTCTTGTCATTGAAATACCGATCGCAAGACGCGAACAAAAGCCAGTTTATCTGAACAATCAACCAATGATGGAGACTTGGTTCAGAATACATGATGGCGATCATCGTTGTTCGGAGGAGCAAGTCCGTAGAATGATGGCTGAACAGGTTGAAGAGAGCCGCGATAACCGAATTGTTCAGAATTTCGACATGAACGATATCAACCTAGAAAGCCTCCTAGCCTACCGAAATCTTTTATCTGCCTCTAACCCCGTCCATCCAGCTTTAGAACTAGATAATTTTGCTTTTTTACGCAGTATTGGCGGATATAGAAAAGATCGCCAAACAGGTATAGAAGGTATGACCTTGGCAGGTATTCTCATGTTTGGAACATGGGAGGCCATACAAGACGTAGCTCCAAACTATTTCGTTGACTACCAAGAACGCCCCGAAGCTAGGACAGAGAGGCGATGGGTTGACCGCCTTTGCCCAGATGGCACTTGGTCGGGTAACGTATTTGATTTCTACAGAAGAACGTACCGGAAACTGATAGCTGACCTAAAAGTACCTTTTGAACTCAAAGAAGGTATTAGACAGGATGATACTCAAATACATACGGCTTTACGTGAAGCACTGGTTAACACTTTGGTACATGCGGACTATACGGGACGCATCTCTATAATGATCGTGAAAAGGCCCGATTTATTTGGTTTTCGCAACCCAGGACTCATGCGCGTCCCCCCAGAACAAGCGATAAAAGGCTATGAAAGTGATTGCCGTAATCGTCTTATGCACCAGATGTTTTTGATTATCGGCGCTGGTGAGCGCTCAGGGTCAGGAATTCCCAAAATATTTAGCGGTTGGCAGTGGGCTAACTGGCGTATTCCACGGCTGTATGAGAAGACGGAGCCAGAGCAAACACTACTCGAACTTTCAATCGGTAATCTTGTATCAGAAGAAATTGCCGATCTTCTTCATTCTAAATTTGGAGATAAAGTTGATCATCTCAGCGAACTGGAACGCAGTATCGTCATTACTGCAGCCGTAGAAAAATGGATAGACCATGAAAGGGCCTGCCAGCTAACCAGCTTGCACTCACGTGAGGTTACTCTTGCGCTTCCTCGTCTGGTTAGTAGTGGTTTCTTGACTCCACATGGTGAAAAAAGAAATAAATCATATACATTACCAGGACAAGAACTGCCCTCTCCGGAAGAGGTTTTTGGCGTAAATCCGTTATCAATTGATGTTCCTTTCTCTCAGAAAAACCAAATCATCACGGATAGCTATAACTTGATCACGGATAACGACAACTTGATCACGGATAGCAACGAACTGACCACCGATAACGAACAAGAGCGGGACGCATTAGGGAGATTTGTCACAGTCAAATTACCTTATCCTTACATCGACAACCTTGATTACCTTTCCCCAACACTAAGACTGCAACTAGAAGCCACATCATCTTTAGCAAGGGAAAAAAAACGCCTATCAAATGATGCTATGGATGAAATTATTCTTTCGCTTTGCACCGGCCATTACATGCCACTTAGTATCATTTCTAAACTTATGTCGCGAACCCCACAAAATTTACGAGAAAAACAACTCGTTCATTTAGTGAAAAGTGGGAAAATTCGTTTAGCTTTCCCCCACGCTAGAAGACATAAACGGCAGGGTTACATAACCTGTACATAAAAATGGCGAGCATTCAGCATGCGTGAAAAATGCACAAAATCGTTAAGCATTCTATTTAACCGTGTACACAAGGGTGTACCTAAATATAAAACGCATTACCACAAACCCTTACACCACAAGGTCTATAGCCACCTACTCAACAAATAGATCCAGAACATTGAGTAAATCATCTGATCTGATGCAATAAAAAACGCCTCCCGTCAGCCTGACCGGAGGCGTTTTTTTATGCTTTAGCTCTGAAATTCAGAAAGAAATTAATCTTCCCAACGTTTCAGCAGTACACAAGCATTCACACCGCCAAAACCAAAGCCGTTGGACAGCGCGTAAGTAATGCCGTGCTTCTGTGCCGTATTGCCGACGATGTTCAGGCCTGCAGCCGCTTCATCTTTGTTTTCCAGATTCAGCGTTGGCGGAACAATCTGGTCGCGAACGGCCAGAATAGTGAAGATGGTTTCCAGACCACCCGCCGCGCCCAGCAAATGCCCGGTAGCAGATTTGGTGGACGTCACCGCCAGCTTACCGTCGGTGCCGAACAGGGTTTTAATCGCATTGATTTCACCCAGGTCGCCCACCGGCGTAGAGGTCGCATGCGCATTCAAATGCTGCACGTCTGAAGGCTGAATCCCCGCCTGACGCAAAGCAATTTTCATCGCACGACCGGCACCGTTGCCGTCTTCCGCACCGGAAGTCATGTGATAAGCGTCGCCGCTGGTACCGTAACCGACGATCTCAGCGAGAATTTTTGCACCACGCGCTTTCGCATGTTCCAGTTCTTCGATAACCAGCATGCCTGCACCTTCGCCCATCACAAAGCCGTCGCGGGCGCTGTCAAATGGACGGGATGCTTTTTCCGGATGATCTTCGTGGCCGGTAGACATCGCTTTTGCCGCCGCGAAACCACCCAGGCTCACGGTATCGATAGCCGCTTCAGCGCCACCACACAGTGCAACATCCGCTTCATCATTGCGAATCAAACGAACCGCATCACCGATTGCCTGAACACCCGCCGCACATGCGGTAACCGGCGCACCGATTGGACCTTTGAACTGATGTTTAATGGAAACCTGGCCAGATGCCAGATTCACCAGGAATGAAGGAATGGTGAACGGGGATAAACGCTTAGCACCGCGGCTGTCGTTGGTGCGCACAGCATGTGCAATCGCCGGGAAACCACCGATACCAGAACCGATGACGGTTGCAGTACGTTCCTGCTGTTCAGCGGTTTCTGCTTTCCAGCCTGAATTCGCAATCGCCATATCGGCAGCTGCCATGGCGAAAAGAATGAAACGGTCCATTTTCTTCTGGTCTTTCGGCACAACAAACAGGTCAGGATCGAAACCTGATTCAGGATCCTGTTCTTTAGTTTGTACCTGACCGCCAATTTTCACGGACAGTGTTTCAACAATTTCTTCCGGCAAAACGCGGATACCAGACTGACCGGCCAGCAGGCGCTTCCAGATAGTTTCGATATCACAGCCCAGAGGACTCACAGCCCCCATGCCGGTAATAACCACTCGACGATGAGTCATAAAACTTTCCTCTCTGTCTGTTGAAGACATAAGTTTCTGCTGAAACTTCCACCAGCGGGCAGAAACGATTTAATTAAAGGCTGACAGTATGTGACGAATTACGATTTTGTAAACCCGTAACTCGAAATTTTTGTCGTGACTATTTTGCCAGACTGCGAAGAACCAGACCGGTAATGGCCTGAACGCGTTCTTCCAGTTGCTCCGGCGTTTTTTGTTCCAGTAACAGCGGGTGAGAGAACGGAGTCGTTACGCTGGTGATGGCCATACAGACTTCATCCAACGGCGTTTTACGTTCAAATTCGCCAGACTCACGCCCGTCACTGACTATTTTTTCAACGATGGCATACATCATAGCCCGGTGATTTCGCGTGGATTTCCACTGCTGCGCAGAGGCTGTCGCAGCCAGGTCGTGTAACTTTCGATCCTGAAAGAAGAGATCCAGACTACGTGTTAACAACGTTTTAAAAATTGAACGCAGGCGCAGAGTTGCACTTTGGTCACTCTGGGCAATCAGCAGCAAAGCCTGATCAATCTGACCGACACGCTGGGAACAGATGGCTTCACCAATCGCCTGTTTTGACTCAAAAAATTTATAAATATAAGCACTTGAAACACCGATCGATTTCGCCAGATCCGCCACAGACGTTTTGGCATAACCATACAGACGAAAGTGCTCAAATGCCGCATCAATAATTTGTTCGCGCCGTTCGTGTTCAGCTGGTCCACGCTGAGTTAACGCAACCGGAATTTCGGGCTTCATACACTCCTCCGGACAGATAAAATCATTGGGTCTTGCGTCTTTTAGTGACGATTTTAAATAATCGTAACTTAAAAATAGACACTTTTCACCTTTATGGGAGAGACACTTCAGGTAGAAAATGAAAGAAGGATGAACAAACTGGCATGCGATAACTGTTTTTCTAATCTAAAATAAGCCAGAATCATTCCCGAGCCTTTTGTTTAGCCTGACTGATGCGTAACTAACATTAGTTTTAATAATCTGAAATAAGATGCAAAAGAAAAATTCAATCGAGAGTTTATGAAAAGCTCATTACTCTACGCGGCTCCTGCTTTCTCACTTACTGATTTGTCCGGCGAACATTTATGTTACTCACAGTTCTTTATATTATTGGGATCACCGCAGAAGCCATGACGGGAGCTCTGGCGGCCGGGCGTCGTAAAATGGACTCCTTTGGCGTCATTATTATCGCAGCGGCGACTGCTATTGGTGGCGGCTCTGTTCGTGACATGTTGCTCGGACACTATCCTTTAGGTTGGGTTAAGCATCCGGAATACATCGTCATTGTTGCCGTTGCTGCCATTATGACGACCTGGCTGGCCCCACTGATGCAACATCTTCGCCGGCTATTTCTTGTGCTTGATGCCGTAGGCCTGGTGGTGTTTTCAATCATCGGGACGCAGGTTGCGCTTGATATGGGTCACGGCGCAATTATTGCTTCAGTCTGTGCAGTGATTACTGGCGTTTTCGGCGGCGTACTGAGGGATATGATGTGTAATCAGATCCCTCTGGTTTTCCAGAAAGAAATCTACGCAGGGATCTCTTTCGCCTCCGCCTGGGTTTATATCGGCCTGCAATACCTCGCGTTGCCGCACAATCTGGTGGTGATCATCACCCTGCTTGTCGGTTTTATCGCACGTCTTATCGCGCTGCGCTTTCGTCTCGGCCTGCCGGTTTTCAACTACCCGCACTCAGACCATTAAGTTACCGGCTGGCGTTGTACACTACTGAAAAGCAGGCAGTTCAGCCTGCTTTAGCCGCTCGGCCAGCGCCATAACCTGCGGGTGATGAATAAAGCCGTAAACCTGACGGGCCCGTTTTTGCCCAACCCCGGCCTTTGTTTCCCAATCACCGGAACTCAGTTGTTCCAGCTGACGCCAGTTTTGCCTTTGCTCCGCAAACTTCAGGGCAAAGGTAGGAAAACCCAATGCTGAAAGCCAGTGTCTGAAACCTTTATCCCGTGCCAACTGGATTTGCGCCGCCAGCTTCTGCGCCTGCTTAACACTAATCCCCGGCACAGCCGCCATGTCCTTCTCATTCAGATTTAACCACGCCACCAGTGAATCAGCCGAAATCCTCTCGAACAACTTTTGCCACGTCGCACCACCAAACCCGGCCATATCTAGTCCTTCAGGACCGCTTAGCCAGACAAGGCGCGAGAGAAACTGCTGCGCGCAACCGGGCTCCGGCGTGAAGCAAGAAAGCGCATCATATTGTTGTGGATCAGGAAGGTTTATTTCGGGGCGTTCGCTCACGCGCCACGTGACATCATCAAGCCGCGGGATCCCCTGACCGGCCAGACTGATAGCCACCTGATCACCGGGCAACACATCCCATGATTTAAAGCGGGCAACCGAGCCTACACTGACTTTACTCACCAATTTATCGTCCAGTTTCAGCGTCTTCAGGTTCAGAATTACGGTGACTTTTCCACTTCGCCCCGTGGTTGTTGTAATACCGGAGACTTCTGTGAGTTGTCTTGCGGGCGGGTATTTCCACGCAACTGCCCATGTAGCGGGTTTATTCATCCAGTATTTTCCGGATGGCTCTTCTTGCTGGCGGATCACCACGCCGTCGGTCGCAAAAGGCAGCGGCTGGAGAAACCAGGTATCCCGCCATTTCGATACATCTTCCACAGAGTTAACTGCAAGTGTGAATTGAGAAACTTCAGGGAAACCTAAAGCACTAAGTTTTTGGAGGTGTTCCTGCATATCGGCAGGCCCGTCAGGCCAAGACCAGATGAAGATGCCAAACTCACTGAGCTGATCGGATATCGAATTTCGCATCATGGCGCCCGCCACTTTCGATCTCGCATTCATGCCACCTTCAACACTTTGTTGATGACCGGTCATCTTCAAATACAGCTCGCTCTGCAATACCAGTTCCGGGCTTTTGTCGGCAATATTGAGCGGAATTGACGGAATGGAAGCCGCTTTAACCGTCCAGTTCTGGCCTTTAGCACCATCGCCCCGGCTTAGCAGGGCCGCCAGTTTGCCATGCCGGTAAATCAGCGAAACGGCCACACCGTCGACTTTAGGCTGCACCCAGAGATTTTTACGGCCACGCATCCAGTCTGATACGCCCTGTTTATCGCGTAATTTATTGAGCCCGGTATGTGCTACGGGGTGAGCAATGGTGGCATCATCGCCACCCGGCACCGTAAGCTCAGACAATGGCAATCCGGCGCACTGCAACCACTTACTCTGTTTCTGTCGCAGGTTATCGTAAACAGAATCTTCGATCGGGCTGCTTCCTGATTCATGGTACGCCTTGTCCCACTGAGCCAGTTGCTCCGAAAGCTTATGTGTTTCCCGGTTCAGCTGAGCCGCTGACCATGCAGGACAATCTTGCGGGAATATCTCACCGGCAACCGTTGGGAAAATAAAACAGAACACACTGATAAAAAGAGTGAAACGGCGCATAAGCACCTCCTTGTGGGTGCCAGTAAACGCTGTCGATATTTTATCTGCCAGTGCCAATGTTCGTTCTTGCGAGATGCTTTCCTGGTTATTTCATTCGTTGCTGTAATACAAAGAAATTTTGGAATACAGCGCGTAATTCCACAAAGTGGGGCTGTTTTCCCGGGCTTAGTTACGATGAAATACGTCGGAACGCTGCACCGAATGCGGCGAGCGTGTATACTGTGCGAGAGATCACTCTTCGCATACTTCCTATCAACCCAATCAGTTGAAATGTCATCATGGTTCAAGGCACGCTATATATTGTCTCCGCCCCGAGTGGAGCAGGTAAATCAAGTCTGATTCAGGCTTTACTGAAAACACAACCGCTCTACGACACACAGGTTTCTATTTCCCATACCACCCGTACAGAACGTCCGGGCGAGAAACATGGCGAGCACTACTTCTTTGTTTCTAAAGAAGAGTTTCGCGAGATGATTGAACGTGATGCCTTTTTAGAACACGCAGAAGTTTTCGGGAATTATTACGGGACTTCACGTGAAACCATTGAGCAGGTTTTGGCGTCTGGCGTTGACGTTTTCCTGGATATCGACTGGCAAGGTGCTCAGCAGATCAGGAAAAGAATGCCGCAAGCACGCAGTATTTTCGTATTGCCGCCATCAAAAGATGAGCTTGATCGCCGCCTGCGTGGCCGTGGTCAGGACAGCGAAGAAGTTATCGCAAAACGTATGGCGCAGGCTGTTGCAGAAATGACGCACTTTGCCGAATACGACTATTTAATTGTGAACGATGATTTTGATCTGGCGTTATCGGATTTAAAAACCATTATTCGCGCCGAACGTCTGCGTCTGAGCCGTCAGCGGCTCCGTCATGACGGATTAATCACCAAACTATTGGCAGACTGAAGTCACTTTCAGTATTATGCCCAGTCTTTCGTCACCCTGTGGAGTAGCACATATATGGCACGCGTAACTGTTCAAGACGCTGTTGAGAAAATTGGTAACCGTTTTGACCTGGTGTTGGTGGCTGCTCGTCGCGCACGCCAGCTGCAATCTGGTGGTAAAGATCCACTGGTCGCTGAAGAAAACGATAAATTCACCGTTATTGCCCTGCGCGAAATCGAAGAAGGCCTGATCACCAATCAGATCCTCGACGTTCGTGACCGTCAGGAGCAACAAGAGCAGGAAGCCGCAGAGATTCAGGCAGTGACTGCCATCGCTGAAGGCCGTCGTTAATTAACGAAACGGATCTCACTTGTATATCTTTGAAAGCCTGAATCAACTGATTCAAAAATACCTGCCGGAGGAGCAAATTAAGCGCCTCGTGCAGGCTTACCTCGTGGCGCGGGATGCGCACGAGGGGCAGACACGCTCCAGCGGTGAGCCTTATATTACTCACCCGGTAGCCGTGGCCTGTATTTTGGCTGAAATGAGGCTCGATCATGAGACTCTGATGGCGGCGTTATTACACGACGTTATCGAAGACACGCCTGCAACTTACCAGGATATGGAGCAACTGTTTGGCAAAAGCGTTGCTGAGCTGGTTGAAGGCGTTTCAAAGTTAGACAAGCTGAAATTCCGCGATAAGAAAGAAGCGCAGGCGGAAAACTTCCGCAAAATGGTCATGGCGATGGTGCAAGACATCCGCGTCATCTTGATCAAGCTCGCTGACCGTACCCATAACATGCGCACGCTGGGCTCTTTGCGCCCGGATAAACGTCGCCGCATTGCCCGCGAAACGCTGGAAATTTACAGCCCGCTGGCACACCGTTTGGGTATTCACCATCTGAAAACCGAGCTTGAAGAGCTGGGCTTCGAAGCACTCTATCCAAACCGTTATCGCGTTATCAAAGAAGTGGTGAAAGCTGCGCGTGGTAACCGTAAAGAGATGATCCAAAAAATCCTCTCTGAGATAGAAGGCCGTTTAACCGAAGCTGGTATTCAGTGCCGTGTAAGTGGTCGCGAAAAACACCTGTATTCGATCTATTGCAAAATGCACCTTAAGGAACAGCGTTTCCATTCCATTATGGATATTTACGCCTTCCGGGTGATCGTTAAAGACCTTGATACCTGTTATCGCGTATTAGGCCAGGCTCACAGCCTGTACAAACCGCGTCCGGGTCGGGTTAAAGATTACATCGCCATCCCCAAAGCCAACGGCTATCAATCCCTGCATACCTCTTTAATCGGCCCGCACGGTGTTCCGGTTGAGGTACAAATCCGTACCGAAGATATGGATCAGATGGCAGAGATGGGGGTTGCGGCACACTGGGCTTATAAAGAGAACAGTGAAACCAGCACGACGGCGCAGATTCGTGCGCAACGCTGGTTGCAAAGTCTGCTAGAACTGCAACAGAGCGCGGGTAACTCATTTGAATTTATCGAGAGCGTTAAATCGGATCTGTTCCCCGACGAGATTTACGTCTTCACGCCGGAAGGCCGTATTGTCGAATTGCCTGCGGGCGCGACACCGGTCGACTTTGCTTATGCCGTGCATACCGATATCGGCCATGCCTGTGTGGGTGCACGTGTCGATCGCCAGCCTTATCCGCTCTCGCAGCCGCTGACCAGCGGTCAGACAATCGAAATCATTACCGCGCCGGGCGCCCGTCCGAATGCAGCATGGCTCAACTTTGTCGTCAGCTCACGCGCTCGCGCCAAAATTCGTCAGATGCTCAAGAACCTGAAACGTGATGATTCCGTTTCGCTCGGCCGACGTCTGCTGAACCATGCGCTGGGTGCCGGTAAGAAATTGTCAGACATTCCGCCAGAGAATATCAAAAACGAACTCGACCGCATGAAGCTCGCAGCGATGGACGATTTGCTGGCTGAAATTGGTCTCGGCAACGCCATGAGCGTCGTCGTGGCTAAAAATCTGATGGGTGATCAGTCTTCAATGGCAACATCGGGCACACGTAATCTGCCAATCAAAGGCGCAGACGGCGTGCTGATAACCTTCGCGAAATGCTGCCGCCCTATTCCGGGCGACCCGATTATTGCTCACGTGAGTCCGGGTAAAGGACTGGTTATTCATCACGAGTCCTGTCGTAACATTCGCGGTTATCAGAAAGAACCTGAGAAATTCATGGCCGTTGACTGGGACGATCACCAGGAAACCGATCAGGAATTTATTGCGGAAATTAAAGTCGACATGTTCAACCATCAGGGCGCTCTGGCAAATCTGACCGCTGCGATTAACGCCGCGCAGTCAAATATCCAGAGCCTGAGCACTGAAGAAAAAGACGGCCGCGTATACAGTGCCTTTATCCGCCTGACGACCCGCGACCGCGTTCATCTGGCGAATATCATGCGTAAAATTCGTATCATGCCGGACGTCATCAAAGTTACCCGCAACCGAAACTGATTGTTATGACCCCAGAACGTTATGCGCGTATCCGTGAAATGCTTGCGGCCCGACAGCCAGACCTGACGGTCTGCATGGAACAGGTGCATAAACCGCATAACGTTTCTGCTGTCATCCGGACCGCCGACGCCGTCGGCGTTCACCAAATCCACGCGGTCTGGCCAACGACCCGAATGAAGACGTTAGTGTCTTCCGCTGCAGGCAGCAACAGCTGGGTTCAGGTCAAAACACACAAAACAATTCAGGATGCCGTCGCACAAATGAAGGCGCAAGGTATGCAAATTCTTGCGACCAACCTGTCTGAAAAAGCCGTCGATTTCCGCGCGATTGATTACACACGCCCGACCTGCATTTTGCTGGGGCAGGAAAAAACCGGTATTACTCCCGAAGCGCTGGCTCTTGCAGACAGCGATATTATTATTCCGATGATCGGAATGGTACAGTCGCTGAATGTGTCTGTGGCCTCCGCTTTAATCCTGTACGAAGCTCAGCGTCAGCGTGAAAATGCCGGAATGTATACTCGCGATAAAAGCGTTTTAAGTGAGAAAGAACAGCAACGTCTGCTCTTTGAAGGTGGCTATCCGGTCTTATCTCATGTGGCACAACGTAAGAAATTACCGCGCCCGTTCATTGATGAGAAGGGTCAAATAATTGCTGATGATGAATGGTGGTCAGCGATGCAAATGACGGTGAAAAAAAGATGAAAGGCCGCCTGCTCGACGCCATCCCGCTGACGTCGCTTTCCGGCGTCGGAGCCAGTCAGGCAGACAAACTCGCTAAACTCGGTCTTGAAACTATTCAGGATTTATTGCTACATCTCCCTTTACGTTATGAAGACCGTACCCGCCTCTACACCATCAATGATTTACAGCCCGGTATTTTCGCGACTATAGAAGGCGAAGTGCTGCGCAGTGATATCAGTTTTGGCCGCCGCAGAATGCTGACCTGTCAGATAAGTGACGGCACCGGCATGGTGACATTACGCTTCTTCAATTTTAACGCCGCGATGAAAAACAGTCTGGCTGCAGGCCGTCGTGTCACCGCGTATGGTGAAATTAAACGCGGCACAATTGGCGCCGAAATTATTCATCCGGAATATCGTATTCAGGGTGAAAACAGCGAAGTGGTTTTGCAGGAATCGCTGACGCCAGTTTATCCGACAACGGAAGGCATCCGTCAGGCCACACTGCGTAAACTGACCGATCAGGCGCTGGAATTACTCGATACCGTGCCCATCGCTGAACTGTTGCCGGAAGAACTGAGCCGCTCGTTAATTCCGCTTCCACAGGCGCTGCATTTACTGCACCGGCCACCACCAGATATTCAGCTGGCCGATCTGGAGAAAGGACATCACCCGGCACAACGACGTCTGATTATGGAAGAGTTGCTGGCGCACAATCTCAGCATGCTGGCCGTTCGCGCCGGCACGCAAAGCTATAAAGCCATGCCGCTGCATCATGACGATCGCCTGAAAAATCAGTTTCTGGCCTTGTTGCCGTTCAGCCCGACCAGCGCACAACAGCGCGTGGTGGCTGAAATCGAACAGGATTTGGCAAAAAACTATCCGATGATGCGTCTGGTTCAGGGCGACGTCGGTTCAGGTAAAACGCTGGTAGCGGCACTTGCCGCGCTTTGTGCGATTGCGCAGGGTCAGCAGGTCGGGCTGATGGCGCCCACTGAATTACTCGCCGAGCAGCATGCTAATAATTTCCGTCAGTGGTTCGAACCGCTGGGTATTCAGGTCGGATGGCTGGCCGGAAAACAAAAAGGCAAAGCCAGAATGGCGCAGCAGGATGCGATTGCCAGTGGTCAGGTTTCGATGGTCGTCGGGACTCACGCGATCTTTCAGGAACAGGTTCTGTTCTCCTCATTATCGCTGGTGATCATTGATGAACAACACCGCTTTGGCGTTCATCAGCGGCTGGCACTATGGGAGAAAGGTCTGCAACAGGGATTCCATCCGCATCAGCTGATCATGACCGCAACGCCAATCCCGAGAACGCTGGCGATGACCGCTTACGCCGATTTGGATACGTCTGTAATCGATGAACTTCCACCTGGCAGAACGCCGGTAACGACGGTTGCGATCCCTGATACTCGCCGCAGCGATATCATCAGCCGCGTGAAAAGCGCCTGTGAGCAGGAAAACCGCCAGGCTTACTGGGTTTGTACGCTGATTGAAGAATCCGAAATGCTGGAAGCTCAGGCAGCGGAAGCCACATGGGAAGGGCTGAAAGAAGCGCTGCCTGCGCTGAATATCGGGCTGGTTCATGGCCGGATGAAAGCGCAGGAAAAACAAGCCGTTATGCAGGCGTTCAAAAAGGGCGAGGTGCAGCTTCTGGTGGCGACAACCGTCATCGAAGTGGGCGTCGACGTGCCCAACGCCAGCCTGATGATCATCGAAAACCCGGAGCGCCTCGGGCTGGCGCAGTTACACCAGCTACGTGGCCGCGTCGGGCGTGGTGCTGTCGCATCCCACTGCGTGTTGTTATACAAAACACCGCTCAGCAAAACAGCGCAGAAGCGCTTGCAGGTTTTACGCGACAGCAACGATGGTTTTGTCATTGCTCAGCAGGATTTAGAAATCCGCGGGCCGGGTGAATTACTGGGCACGCGCCAGACAGGTAGCGCTGAATTTAAAGTGGCTGACTTGCTGCGCGATCAGGCTATGATCCCCGACGTACAGCGCATTGCACGATATCTCCAGCAGCAGTTCCCCGATCATGCCAAAGCGCTAATTGAGCGCTGGCTGCCGGAAAGAGTGCGTTATACCAACGCATAATTCTTATGCTTTTCGACTTTTCTTTTTCTATCTGAAACGCCAAAACATTATTGAAAATGATATTTTGGCTTCAATGTATTAACTCAACTTTTGCTCATTTCTGCCTCAAAACCATCAAGCCTTCTGGTTATTTGATGACCTTCACAGACTGGGGTAAAGTCGGTAACCGGTTTCACACCCCGCCACTACACTGATGATAATTAAGGTAAGCCTGTCAGTTCCCCTCACCATAAGGCCAAAATCATCATGAGTATCAGCCAGTCCCTCTTTGATTTTATAGAACAGAAAATCAGCCCGTTTGCGGCCCGGTTATCTTCCCAGCGCCATGTCATGGCGGTGCGTGACGGGTTTATTTCAGCAATGCCGTTTATGATTGTTGGGTCCTTTTTGCTGGTTTTTGTACATCCACCTTTCTCTCCTGAATCCTCATGGGGATTTGCCCGAAGCTGGCTGGAATTGTCGGCAAAATATGAAGTACAGATTCTGACGCCATTTAATATGACGATGGGGATTATGTCGATCTACATCGCTGCGGCCATTGCCTACAATCTGGCGCGAAGCTACAAGCTTGACCCGTTTATGACCGCGATGCTGTCGCTGATGTCTTTTCTGCTGTTGGCTGCGCCTCAGATTGATGAAAAAATGTCTACAGCCGCACTGGGCGGCGTAGGGATTTTCACCGCAATTCTGGTGGCGATTTATGTGACCGAACTGACACGCTTGCTGAAAAAATACAATATTGGCATACGTTTACCCGAGCAGGTTCCTTCCAACATCAAGCATTCGTTTGATCTGCTGATCCCGATTATTGCGGTGGTGGTGACTCTTTTCCCGCTGAGTTTGCTGGTGCAGTCGGGCTTCGACATGCTGTTACCACAGGCAATTATGGCGCTGTTCGAGCCGTTGATTTCCGCCGCTGACTCCCTGCCCGCCGTACTTCTGGCGGTACTGATTTGCCATCTGCTGTGGTTCGCCGGCATTCATGGTTCGGCTATCGTGTCAGGAATGTTGCAGGCTTTCTGGCTAACCAATCTGGGGTTGAACCAAACGGATCTCGCCGCAGGTTTGCCGATGACGCACATCATGACCGAAGCGTTCTGGAACTTCCTGATCGTCATCGGCGGCTCCGGCGCGACAATGGGACTGGTGCTGCTATTTTGCCGCAGTAAGTCCGCGCATCTGCGTACAATGGGGAAACTCAGCCTGGTTCCCAGCTGCTTTAACATCAATGAGCCGGTGATTTTCGGCACGCCGATTGTCATGAATCCGGTATTTTTCATTCCCTTCCTGCTGGCACCGATGGTGAATGCCGTTATTGCCTACACCGCTGTCTCAACCGATCTTCTGCAGCATATGATTTCGCTGGTTCCATGGACATCCCCTGCGCCGATAGGTGCTGCCTGGGCAATGGGTTGGGACTTTAAAGTGTCACTTCTGGTCATCATGCTGATGGCGCTTTCGATGGTGATTTACTATCCGTTCTTCAAGGTTTATGAGAAGCAGTTGCTGACGCAGGAAAAAGCAGCGGAAGCTGAAGCCGTGTTTACGGAAAAAGCAGATGTCACTCAGTAAGGGATAAGTGAAGAAACAGAAAGCCTGAAACAGGCGCCGTGGCTTTTATCCCGGCGCCTTTTTTTCTTCAGTCTCCCACCGGAATTACCCGATTTCCCGTATAAAACGGAACAAGACCTTCTCAGGAAAAACCTCAGCCGGGCAAAACAGTTCACAAAAGATTTTTTAACGAATATTTCACAGTTTAAATTGTCGTTAGCAAACGTTTGCTTTTGTCGCATATTTCAATAAAAATGCCCGCTTTGCCGCTTATTGGAATGCCATAACATGAGTTCGCAAACCACAGAACAAGACTCTCAGCAACCAGACCTTTCCCCCCAGCCAAAAAGTGAACTGATTTACCGGCTCGAAGACCGTCCGCCAATACCTCAGACTCTCTTTGCCGCCTGTCAGCATTTACTGGCGATGTTTGTCGCGGTGATCACCCCCGCATTACTGATTTGTCAGGCGCTGGGATTACCTGCGCAGGACACTCAGCACATTATCAGCATGTCGCTATTTGCTTCGGGCCTGGCTTCCATTCTGCAAATTAAAACCTGGGGTCCCGTCGGTTCCGGACTGCTTTCAATTCAGGGCACCAGCTTTAACTTTGTCTCGCCGCTGATTATGGGCGGTCTGGCACTGAAAAACGGCGGCGCTGACGTTCCGACAATGATGGCCGCGCTCTTCGGCACATTGATGCTGGCGTCCTGCACCGAAATCGTTTTGTCGCGTTTACTGCACCTTGCACGCCGCGTCATCACCCCGCTGGTTTCCGGCATCGTCGTCATGATTATCGGTCTTTCGCTGATTCAGGTCGGGCTGACGTCAATTGGTGGCGGCTATGCGGCGATGAGTAATCATACTTTTGGCGCGCCTAAAAACCTGATTCTGGCCGCCGTCGTTCTGATGGTTATCATTCTGCTCAACCGCCAGCGTAATCCGTATATGCGCGTCGCTTCTCTGGTTATCGCCATGGCGGTAGGGTATCTGGCGGCCTGGATGATGGGCATGTTGCCTGACGTGGCACCAGCCGCGCAGAGCAACTGGATTACGTTACCGACGCCGTTGTATTACGGCCTTGGCTTCGACTGGAATCTGCTCATCCCGCTAATGCTTATCTTTATGGTGACGTCGCTGGAAACCATCGGTGATATCACTGCGACATCTGACGTTTCCGAGCAGCCGGTCAGTGGCCCTCTGTACATGAAGCGCATCAAAGGCGGCGTGCTGGCTAACGGCCTGAACTCAATGCTGTCAGCCGTATTCAATACCTTCCCTAACTCCTGTTTCGGCCAGAACAACGGCGTGATTCAGCTGACCGGCGTAGCCAGCCGTTATGTTGGCTTCGTGGTTGCGCTGATGCTGATCGTACTGGGGCTTTTCCCTGCGGTTGCCGGGTTTGTGCAGCACATTCCTGAGCCTGTTTTAGGCGGCGCAACCATCGTGATGTTCGGTACGATTGCCGCTTCCGGCGTGCGTATTGTTTCCCGCGAGCGCCTGAACCGCCGCGCGATTATGATCATGGCGCTTTCACTGGCCGTCGGCATGGGCGTTTCCCAGCAGCCGCTGATCCTGCAATTCGCGCCAGACTGGATTAAAACGCTGCTGTCTTCCGGCATCGCGGCGGGCGGGATTACTGCGATAGTTCTGAATCTGGTTTTCCCTCACGAAAAGTAATCACGGGATGTAATCCACGTGCAACAGCGGCAGCGGGTCTGGAACCCCTGCCGCTTTTTATTGTCTCCCTTCTGCTAACCTGTTGAGAAAAGTCGCTGTTTGCGGCATAAACAAAGAATCTTTTTTCCTTTTTCCCGTTACAGGGCTCCAGACGATGAGATTTATCGGTAAAATTTTGCTGACGTTCGCCTTACTTCTGGTGCTGGCGATCGTACTGGTGTACGTCCTATTACAAACCCGCTGGGCTGCCGGCTGGGTCAGCCGCTGGATAAGCGACAACAGCGAGTACCGGCTCTCGGTAGAAAAGCTGGATCACAACTGGTCAATGCCTGGCCGCATCACGCTGACGAATGTCATCTTCGGGCAAAAAAATCAGCCTGAAATTCTGAACGCCGGAGAAGTGGATCTCGATTTGAGCTGGCGTCAGATTACTGACCCTTACTTTTTCGATCACGTTGTTCTGGCCAATGGCCGCCTGAACGTTAGCCCTTCCGCCATCAAGCTGCCCTTACAGGCCAATACGCTGCAACTGAGCAAGATGGCACTGACCGGCAATACCGCAGGCCTCGATATTCAGGGGCAGCAAATTAATGCCGGTATTTCGCCGTGGCAACCGAAACCGAATCAGCTTTTGGGTGATAAAGCCGATTTCCAGCTGAGCGCATTGAGCCTGACCGTAAACGGGCTTCCGGCTGAAAACGTGCTGATTCAGGGCAATATCAACAACAAGAATCTGACACTGAGTAATTTCGGTGGCGATCTGGCGCGCGGTCAGCTGACCGGTAAAGCGACGCAGGACGCCGACGGCAGCTGGAATATCGAGAATCTGCGTCTGAGCAATGTCCGCCTGCAAACGTCAAAATCGCTTTCTGCATTCTTTGATGATTTCCAGACATTGCCGAAAGTGACGATTCAGCGCCTGGATCTGATCGACGCCCGGCTGCAAGGCATTGACTGGGCTTTCAGTGATGTCGACCTTTCCGTGCAAGACCTGACGCTGGAGAAAGGCGACTGGCAAAGCGATGACGGCGAAATCACGCTGAACGCGACGGACATGATTGACGGTAATCTGCATATTCAGGATCCAATCATCAGCCTCGACCTTTCCCCGCAGGGAATTTCCATCAAACAGGCAACCGCACGCTGGGAGCGTAGCTTGCTGAGAACGACCGGTAACTGGCTGCGTGCGAACAAACGTCTGCAGCTGGATGAGCTTTCCGTTGCCGGGCTGGAATACACGCTGCCTCAGAACTGGAAACAACTCTGGCTTCAGGCGTTGCCGGCTCCGCTGGCCGAAATTTCTGTCAGCCGGTTCATCGCTAACCGTAACCTGATTATCGATATCAACCCGCAGTTCCCGTTCCAAATCACAGCGCTTGATGGTTTGGGCAGTAATTTGTTGCTGGCGCGCGACCATCAGTGGGGAGTCTGGGGCGGGAAGCTGAATCTCAACGCCAGTGAAGCGACGTTCAACCGTAATGATGTTCGCCGCCCTTCCATAACGCTGGATGCGAACGACAGTCAGGTGAATATTTCCGAGCTGAGCGCCTTCACCAAAGAAGGACTACTGGAAGCGACGGCAACGGTAGATCAGCAACCACAGCGCCATTTCTCCGTGAAAATGACCGGACGTGCGGTGCCGGCAAATGAGCTGGAAAACTGGGGATGGCCGCACCTGGCGCTGGACGGTAATGCCAATATGCAGCTCAATTTGCAAGGCCAAATGCCCGCCAATGTCGATTTCAAACCGACACTCAGAGGCACTTTGCAGGTTACCGGCAGCAACGGACAGACTTTGAATCAGCAAATGGTTAACGGGCTGGTTTCAGGCGCTGCGCCGGAATAATCAATTCCGCATCTGAACGTAAAAAGGCACCGTTTGCACGGTGCCTTTTTGTTTTTACGGAAAGCGAATCAGTTGATTTCAGGCTCCAGCGGCGCGCCGGGAGCGGCGGGAAGAACAAGATAAGTGCCTTCAAACACGGCGCCGTCAGTCTCGTCGCCGTATAAATTCACTTCAAGCTGCACGCGCGCTTTGCGTCCGCGGGCCAGCCGGTCAAGGTCGCCCCGGACAGAGCCCAAATCGGCGATGGCACGCGGTCTGCCGGTCACCGGCGTGCTGTAACGGATATGCGCATCGGCCAGCACGATAGTGCCGCCCAGATGGCGCTCACGCAGCAATAACCAGATGAGTCCCCAGCCGGTCAGTGTGGCCAGCGAGAATAAGCTACCCGCAAACAAGGTGTGATGAGGATTCTGATTGCCCGTTTCCGGCATCGTGGTTACGAATCTCTGGCCGGTGTACTGGCTGATACGCACACCCATTTTTTCACTCAGCGGGATGTGATCGTACCAGGCCTGCTGCAACTGACCGCACCAGTCTGGGCGGTGTAAAATATCGTCCAGCGTTTCAATGGGTTTAATCATCAGGAAATGGCGAACCGGTGTCGTTTGTGGCGTGGTGATTTCACCCTGATTCACAAAACCCAGCTTTGCGAAGAATTCCACGGCATCTTCACGCGCGCTACACACCACACGCTTCACGCCTTCCTGCCGGGCGACAGACTCCAGCGTCATCGCCACCAGCGTCCCCAGTCCTTTGTCCTGTACATTCGGATCAACGGCCAGAAAACGGATTGAAGCCTCGTTATCGGCATTAATATATAAACGACCGACCGCAACCGGATCGCCGTTTTCATCCACAACCATCTGGTGATGCGCAATCGAATCGTAGGCATCACGTTCTGAACCTTCCGGTTGATGCAACGGCTTGCGCAGCATTTCCCAGCGGAATCGGTAATAGGCGGCCAGCTCTTTTTCGGTCGTCGGTACTCTCAGGTGATACATAGATGCTTTCTCTCCGGCGTTATGCCTTATCGATCAGACTTGTAGCCAGAAGGTCACCGGCCCGTCATTCACCAGTGCCACTTTCATATCCGCGGCGAAACGGCCCGTTTCTGTAGCAATACCCTTCTCACGGCATTGCCCGCAAAAATACTGATACAACCGGTCGGCTTCCTGCGGCTCTGCGCCCTGTGAGAACCCCGGACGCATGCCTTTTTGAGTGTCCGCCGCCAGCGTAAACTGCGAAACCACCAGCAAACTGCCACCAGCCTGCTGGACGTTCAGGTTCATTTTGTCATTCTCGTCACCGAATATCCGGTACCCGATCACCCGTTCACAAAGACGTTTGGCTTTTTGTTCGTCATCGCCCCGCTCAACCCCCAGCAAAACCAGCAACCCTGGCCCGATTTCACCACAGACGCTTCCGTCGATGGTCACGCTGGCATTCAATACCCGCTGAATTAACGCAATCATACAAATCCTTCAGACTGATTTTTCTGCTGCTACTTGCTGAGCAGACTGCAATTTTCTCAGGGAACGAAACTCGCCAAGCGTAACGGTGATTTCCGCGCCAAGAAGCACGATACACCAGCTGACATAGACCCAAAGAAATAAAATTGGAATCACCGCCAGTACACCGTAAATCAACTGATACGATGGGAAAAGCTGAATATACAGAGTGAAGATTTTTTTACTCAGTTCAAATAAGGCACCGGAAACCAGGGCGCCTACCAGCGCATCTTTGGCCGGCACCCTGACCGTGGGCACGACCTGATATAAGAGCCAGAACGTCACCCAGGAAATCAGCAAAGGCAGGATCCGCAGCGCATGATCGATAAGGGAATGCACGCCACTCAGGTTAAGCCAGTTCAGCGAAAGCAGATAAGAACTGACCGCAACGCTGGCTACCAGCAGAATCGGGCCGAGCGTTAATACCATCCAGTACACTGCAAAGGAGAACACAATCGGGCGCTTGGTTTTGCTGTCCCAGATTTTATTCAGCACGCTGTCTACAGAAGCTATCAGAAGCAACGCAGTGACGATTAATCCACAAGTGCCCACCGCGGTCATTTTACTGGAGTTGGCCACAAACTGTTCAAGATAGCGCTGGATGGTATTGCCCGTTGCCGGCATGAAGTTAGAAAAAATGAAGGTTTTCAGTTGCGCACTGATTTCCGAAAAAACCGGGAATAATGCAAACAGCGAAAATACCACGGCGATCAGCGGAACCAGTGAAAGCAAAGAGACATAGGCTAAATGGCCCGCGAGAAGCGTCAGGCCATCTTTATCTGAACGCTTTAAGAGCAGGACTGTGAATTTCCATAATGATTTTGGATAGTGCCTCAATGCCCTTTTGTGCATCCTTACATCCTTCAGGAAAAGTATTTCGGTACTGTCTGGTTATCTTCCACCCACACAGCCTCAATGCCTGCCGCACGGGCGGCTTCTATATTCTCAGCAACATCATCAAAGAATACTGCCTGTCTGGCAGAAAATCCCTCTTTCTCAAGTACATGCTGGAAAATTTCCGGTTCAGGTTTACGCATGCCCAGATTTTGCGAAAGATACATCGCATCGGTATTGGCTTCAATTTCCGGGTAATGCTGAGGCCAGAAATCCAGATGTAAGCGGTTAGTATTCGACAGCACGACAACGCGATGGCCTTCTTCGCGCAGTTTCTTGAATACCGTGATCACTTCAGGTCTCAACCCGACGAATATGGCTTGCCAGCCCGCGCTGAACTGCTCGAAACTGAGCGCAATGCCCATTTCATGACATAAGTCGGCGGCAAACTGTTCATCGCTGATTTCGCCACGCTCGTGCTTCTGGAATACCTCGCCCATCGAGAATCGCTCCATCAGCGTAGCCAATGGCGTACCGCTCAGATGGCTCCACACGCCAAGAACACGTTTGAAATCAATATCAATAATGACGTTTCCCATATCAAAAATGTACAGCATTGCACGCTCCTGATTTCAAAGATGACTTTTAACTTTAGCGGTAAAACGTACAGGTGAACAGTGACAGATGCGTGGGGTTTAGCGCAGGTTTGGAAAAAAAATACAAAAAAAACAGGGTACCCAAAGGCACCCTGTTTCTGTGTAACGGTATGCGTAAAAGAAGATTAACCTTCTTTTGGACCACGCATTGCACGTTTACGGTCGTTCTCGGTCAGGTGACGTTTACGGATACGCACAGACTGAGGAGTCACTTCGACCAGTTCGTCATCATCGATGAATTCCAGAGCTTGCTCCAGAGACATTTTGATAGCAGGAACCAGAGTCGTCGCTTCGTCAGTACCGGACGCACGCATGTTGGTCAGTTTCTTACCGGTCAGGCAGTTCACGGTCAGGTCGTTAGAACGTGAGTGAATACCGATGATCTGGCCTTCATACACTTCTGCGCCGTGGCCCAGGAACAATTTACCGCGGTCTTGCAGGCTGAACAGTGCGAACGCAACTGCTTTACCCTGACCGTTGGAAATCAGAACGCCATTCTGACGCTGACCGATTTCGCCCTGACGGACGTCATCGTAGTGGCTGAACGTGGAGTACAGCAGACCGGTACCTGAAGTCATGGTCATGAATTCAGTACGGAAACCGATCAGGCCACGTGCTGGGATCAGGTAATCAAGACGGATACGACCTTTGCCGTCTGGGATCATGTCTTTGACATCGCCTTTACGCTCACCCATGGCCTGCATGACAGAACCCTGGTGTTGCTCTTCGATATCCAGTGTCACGTTCTCGAATGGCTCTTGCATGCGGCCATCGATTTTACGGTTGATTACTTTAGGACGGGAAACCGCCAGCTCGAAACCTTCACGACGCATGTTTTCGATCAGAACCGACAGGTGAAGTTCACCACGGCCTGAAACACGGAATGCATCAGCATCTTCAGTTTCTTCAACACGCAATGCTACGTTGTGCACCAGTTCTTTGTTCAGACGGTCAAGGATCTGACGTGAAGTCACATACTTACCTTCTTTACCACAGAACGGAGAGGTGTTAACGCAGAAGTACATGGTAACGGTTGGTTCATCAACGCTCAGCGCTGGCAGAGCTTCAACATTTGCCGGGTCACAGATAGTGTCGGAAATGTTCAGCTCACCCAAACCGGTGATCGCGATGATATCGCCAGCTTCAGCAACGGTCGCTTCGATACGCTCAAGACCCATGTGGGTCAGAACTTTACCGACTTTACCGTTACGGGTTTTACCTTCGCTGTCGATCACAGTGATCTGCTGGTTAGGTTTAACAGTACCGCGTTTGATACGACCGATGCCGATGACGCCAACATAGTTGTTGTAGTCCAGCTGAGAGATTTGCATCTGGAAAGGTGCTTCCATCTCAACTTGTGGCGGAGATACGTGGTCAACAATCGCCTGGTACAGCGGGGTCATGTCTTCGGCCATATCGTTATGGTCGTTACCCGCGATACCCATCAGTGCAGATGCATAGATGATTGGGAAATCGAGTTGTTCGTCAGTTGCGTCCAGGTTTACGAACAGGTCAAAGACCTGATCAACAACCCAGTCAGGACGCGCGCCAGGGCGGTCAACTTTGTTGATTACCACGATCGGCTTCAGACCATTAGCGAATGCTTTTTTGGTCACGAAACGGGTTTGCGGCATTGGGCCATCCATTGCATCCACAACCAGCAGCACCGAGTCGACCATTGACATCACACGCTCTACCTCACCGCCGAAGTCGGCGTGTCCTGGGGTATCCACGATGTTGATGCGGTAGTCTTTCCAATTAATGGCGGTGTTTTTTGCGAGGATGGTAATCCCACGCTCTTTCTCCAAATCGTTGGAGTCCATTACGCGTTCGGTAGCTTCTACACGTTCTCCGAAAGTACCGGATTGTTGCAGCAGCTTGTCGACCAAGGTGGTTTTACCATGGTCAACGTGGGCAATAATGGCGATGTTACGCAAATTTTCGATCACAGCTTTGCCTCAGGCATTAGAAATAGCGCGCTATTGTACACGTATTAAGCGAGGTTCTAAACAAGATCACAAGGATCTTGTTGAAACAACTTGTGGATGGCTACTTTGTGATCCCTTTCACGGTGCAAAAGAACCCTTGAACCATTATGACGCACCTTTTTGGTGCCTTGCATCTCACGATTAGCACCATTGTAGTGCATAAATTCCGTTATGGTGCATACTTATCGAGTGCAAAAGCCCTGTAAAATGGCGTTGTTTGCATTTTCTCAAAGTTGGCACACTTTTCGCTAATAGTTTTTAGAGTAAAAATTTTTTAGGGTAAAAAGTTTTTACTGGGTGAAAGAGTCTGACCAGACAAATAATAGTGCTGTTTAGGCCACACGCCAGTTCAAGTAAAGCTGTTATTTCCAACTAAAGACCAAAAATGGTTATTCGTTCCACGACGATAATGAGAAATTCGGGAGAACTAGTATGTCCGCTGAACACGTTTTGACGATGCTGAATGAGCATGAAGTGAAATTCGTAGATTTACGTTTCACAGATACCAAAGGCAAAGAACAGCACGTCACCATTCCTGCACACCAGGTTAGCGCTGACTTCTTCGAAGAAGGCAAAATGTTTGATGGCTCTTCAATCGGTGGCTGGAAAGGCATTAACGAATCTGACATGGTTTTGATGCCAGATGCGAGCACTGCTGTTCTTGACCCGTTCTACGAAGAAACCACGCTGATCATTCGTTGCGACATCCTTGAGCCAACTACGCTGCAAGGTTATGACCGCGACCCTCGTTCTACTGCAAAACGTGCAGAAGATTTCCTGCGCTCTTCTGGTATCGCGGACACCGTTCTGTTCGGGCCAGAGCCAGAGTTCTTCCTGTTTGATGATGTGCGCTTCGGCAGCAGCATCTCCGGTTCCCACGTTGCTATCGATGATATCGAAGGCGCATGGAACTCAAGCACCAAATACGAAGGTGGCAACAAAGGTCACCGTCCTGCTGTGAAAGGCGGTTACTTCCCGGTTCCTCCGGTCGACTCCTCCCAGGATCTGCGTTCAACCATGTGTCTGACCATGGAAGAAATGGGTCTGGTTGTTGAAGCTCACCACCACGAAGTAGCAACTGCTGGCCAGAACGAAGTGGCAACCCGCTTCAACACGCTGACCAAAAAAGCTGACGAAATCCAAATCTACAAATACGTGGTTCACAACGTGGCTCACGCATTTGGAAAAACTGCGACCTTCATGCCAAAACCAATGTTTGGCGATAACGGTTCCGGTATGCACTGCCACATGTCTCTGTCCAAGAACGGTAACAACCTGTTCGCTGGCGACAAATACGGCGGCCTGTCTGAAATGGCACTGTTCTACATCGGCGGTATCATCAAGCACGCTAAAGCAATCAATGCCTACGCTAACCCGACAACCAACTCCTACAAGCGTTTGGTCCCGGGCTACGAAGCACCCGTGATGCTGGCGTATTCTGCGCGTAACCGTTCTGCCTCTATCCGTATTCCACACGTATCCAGCCCTAAAGCCATGCGTATCGAAGCACGCTTCCCTGATCCAGCGGCTAACCCATACCTGGCGTTTGCTGCACTGATGATGGCCGGCCTGGACGGTATCATCAACAAGATCCACCCTGGCGACGCGATGGATAAAAACCTGTATGACCTGCCACCGGAAGAAGAAGCAGAAATTCCAAAAGTTGCAGGTTCACTGGAAGAAGCTCTGAACGCACTGAACGAAGACCGCGAGTTCCTGACCCGTGGCGGCGTGTTCACTGATGACGCTATCGATGCTTACATCGGTCTGCGTAAAGAAGAAATGGATCGTGTGCGTATGACTCCGCACCCTGTTGAGTTCGAACTGTACTACAGCGTTTAATTTCTGATTAAACCCTGAACTCAGCGCCAGCTGTTGATCTGGCGCTGAGCGTAATACCCGACTGATGGCCTGGTTGTAACAAAGCCTTTAGCGTCAAAATTAAGTAAGACGATTTTATTTGTTGCCGTGGAAACTTTCAGCCCATCTCCGGATGGGCTTTTTTCTCCACACTCTTTCCTGCTTAACCCCTCTGGCCCGTGATTTCGCCGGGTAGCGAGATAAAATGCACCAATCAGGTGCGGGAGACTGCGGTATGGCAACTGGCAAGCTGCCCGATGCTGGGCAGATCCTGAATTCCTTAATCAACAGCGTTCTGTTATTGGACGACGAATTGGCTGTGCATTACGCCAATCCAGCCGCTCAGCAGTTACTGGCGCAAAGTTCCCGCAAACTCTTTGGTACCCCTTTGCCGGAACTGGTGGGATATTTTTCGCTCAATATCGACTTAATGCGTGAAAGTCTGACAGCCGGACAGGGCTTTACAGACAGCGAAGTGACTCTGGTTGTCGATGGCCGCGCGCACGTACTTTCACTGACTGCGCAGATGCTGCCGGAAGGTTTTATTCTGGTCGAACTGGCGCCGATGGATAATCAGCGACGCCTCAGTCAGGAACAGTTGCAGCATGCTCAACAGGTTGCAGCACGGGATTTGATCCGCGGCCTGGCCCATGAAATCAAAAACCCGCTTGGCGGGCTGCGTGGTGCCGCCCAGTTATTATCCAGAGCACTGCCCGATCCGGCTCTGCTGGAATACACCAAAGTCATTATTGAGCAGGCCGACCGTCTGCGTAATCTGGTTGATCGCCTGCTGGGGCCACAACGCCCAAGCCAGCACGTCACACAAAGCATTCATCAGGTTGCCGAACGTGTTTGCCAGCTGGTGTCGATGGAAAAACCGGATAACGTTCAGCTGGTCAGAGACTATGACCCGAGCCTGCCAGAACTGGCGCACGATCCGGATCAGATTGAACAGATTTTGCTGAACATCACCCGCAACGCATTGCAGGCGCTCGGGGACGAAGGCGGCACAATTACTTTGCGCACACGCACGGCTTTCCAGATTACGTTACACGGCGTGCGTTATCGTCTGGTGGCCCGTATCGATATTGAAGATGACGGCCCTGGCGTACCGGCGCATTTGCAGGACACCCTTTTTTACCCCATGGTCAGTGGCCGCGAAGGGGGCACCGGTTTGGGCCTCTCCATCGCGCGCAGTTTGATTGATCAGCATTCGGGTAAAGTTGAATTTAACAGTTGGCCAGGACACACCGAATTCTCGGTTTTCCTGCCTATTCGCCAGTGAGGTTATTATGCAACGAGGGATAGTCTGGATCGTCGATGACGATAGCTCCATCCGCTGGGTACTTGAACGCGCTCTCACTGGAGCCGGTTTAACCTGCACCACGTTTGACAGCGGCAATGAAGTGCTTGATGCCATTGCGACTCAAACCCCTGACGTTTTGTTATCAGATATCCGTATGCCCGGCATGGACGGTTTAGCGCTGTTAAAACAGATTAAACAGCGCCATCCGATGCTTCCGGTCATCATAATGACAGCGCATTCCGATCTGGATGCCGCGGTCAGCGCCTATCAGCAAGGTGCGTTTGATTATCTGCCAAAACCGTTCGATATCGACGAAGCCGTTGCGCTTGTCGAGCGTGCGATCAGTCATTATCAGGAACAACAACAACCCGCGCGCAGCCAGCCCGCCAGTGGCCCGACAGCTGATATTATTGGTGAAGCGCCAGCCATGCAGGACGTGTTCCGTATCATCGGCCGGTTATCACGCTCTTCAATCAGCGTGCTGATAAACGGGGAATCCGGAACTGGTAAAGAGCTGGTCGCCCATGCTTTGCATCGTCACAGCCCGCGCGCCAAAGCACCGTTTATCGCTCTGAATATGGCAGCAATCCCGAAAGACCTGATTGAGTCCGAATTATTTGGCCACGAAAAAGGCGCATTTACCGGGGCGAATACCATCCGCCAGGGACGTTTTGAGCAGGCCGATAACGGCACGCTGTTCCTCGATGAAATCGGTGATATGCCGCTCGACGTGCAAACCCGCCTGCTGCGCGTGCTGGCTGACGGGCAGTTCTATCGGGTCGGCGGCTATGCGCCGGTAAAAGTGGATGTCAGGATTATCGCGGCTACCCACCAGAATCTGGAGTTACGGGTTCAGGAAGGCAAATTCCGTGAGGACTTATTCCACCGTCTGAACGTGATCCGCGTCCATCTGCCTCCGCTGCGTGAACGTCGTGAAGATATCCCGCGTCTGGCGCGTTATTTCCTGCAAGTTGCGGCGAAAGAACTGGGCGTTGAAGCAAAAAACCTGCATCCGGAAACAGAAACCGCGCTCACCCGTCTGCCGTGGCAAGGCAACGTGCGCCAGCTGGAAAATACCTGTCGCTGGTTAACTGTCATGGCCGCCGGTCAGGAAGTGCTGATTCAGGATTTACCGAGTGAATTGTTTGAAACGGCAGCGCCAGAGACGGGTGGGCAAAGCCTGCCGGACAGTTGGGCAACGTTGCTGGCACAATGGGCCGATCGCGCCCTGCGTTCCGGTCATCAAAACCTGTTGTCAGAAGCACAGCCGGAGATGGAACGTACGCTGCTGACTACGGCGCTGCGCCATACTCAGGGGCACAAACAGGAAGCGGCACGTTTACTGGGCTGGGGACGAAATACCCTGACCCGTAAACTGAAAGAACTGGGTATGGAATAAAAGGCAGGTGCCTGAAAGCAAAACAGCCGCAAATGCGGCTGTTTTTGTTTATGCGGCGAGCGTCAGATAACCCGGGAAAATTGCTGCTGGCGAACCTGGCGGCGCAGGTAAATATCAAAACACATGCAGATATTGCGGATCAGCAGACGGCCGCGCGGCGTCACCTGAATATGCGTATCACTCATCTCAACCAGCCCGTCTTCGGTCAGCGGTTTGAGCAGCGCCAGATCGTCGGCAAAATAATCATTAAAGCGGATGCCATAACGTTGTTCGATATCCGCGAAATTCAGCTCGAAATGGCAGATCAGCGATTTAATCACATCACGGCGCAGGCAATCGTCATTGGTCATTTCCAGGCCGCGCCATAGTGCGTTCCCCTGATCTTCCACTCTGGTGTAATACGTTTTAAGGTCTTTCTCGTTCTGTGCATAGGTATCGCCCAGCATACTGATGGCTGACACCCCCATTCCCAGTAAATCGCTGTCGCCCTGCGTGGTATATCCCTGGAAATTGCGGTGCAGTTTGCCTTCGCGCTGGGCTATCGCCAGTTCGTCGTCAGGACGGGCAAAATGATCCATCCCGATAAAGCGGTAACCGGACGCCGTCAGTGAGGCGATGGTTTCCTGCAGAATCTTCAGTTTCTCTTCTGCGCCCGGCAAATCGGCGTCTTTGATTTTGCGCTGAGCGGCAAACAATTTTGGCATGTGGGCGTAATTGAACACGCTAAGACGATCCGGGTTCAGCTCTGCCACGCGTTGCAGCGTATAAGCAAAGCTTTCCGCCGTTTGTTTCGGCAGGCCGTAAATCAGGTCGATATTGGTGGAGTTGAAACCCAGAGCACGTGCGCGTTCAATCAGCGCAAAGATGAATTCTTCATCCTGCTCGCGATTCACCAGACGCTGCACTTCTTTGTTGAAATCCTGCACACCCATACTGAGACGATTAAAGCCTTCGCTGCGCAGATGATCGAGTACATCCAGCTCAATTTCGCGCGGATCCACCTCCAGTGACATTTCTGCATCGGGCAGGATATCAAAGTGTGCCCGCAGAAGGCCCATCAGGCGGCTTATCTGCGCTTTATTAAGGTAAGTCGGAGTACCACCGCCCCAGTGCAGCTGGTTGACCTGACGGCCTTTAAAGAGCGGCGCACGGTGGCTGATCTCTTTCTCTAGGACGTTAAGGTATTCTTCGGCTTTATGCTGTTGGCGGGTCACCAGTTTATTGCAGCCGCAGAAATAGCAGAGCTTATGACAGAAAGGAATGTGCACATACAGCGAAAGGGAACGCTCTGGATAACGCGCAGCCGCTTTTTTAAAGGCCGCATCATCATAGTTTTCGCTGAATTCGAGCGCAGTTGGATAGGATGTGTATCGCGGACCTGAATAGTTGTACTTCTGGATCAGCGCTAAATCCCAGACGGTGGTCTGTTCTGACATGGGTAACTTACTCCTTCCGGCGTCGGATGCTGCCGGTTTCCCTTACAGGCAGGCTTTTGGCCTGCCTGACAAAGGTCGCTCTGCGCAAACGTGCTTTGGTTTTCGATAACCGCCGTAGTTTACCGAATAACCAAAGCATATAACATGCAAAGAGTAAGGCTATTGCCGGGATGACCCAGCGCACGGCTTAGAAACCGTCTTTTGGATTTCCGCGCTTAAGCAACTGCATCATGTCTTCGTTCTTCTCTTCTTCTTCGTCATCTTCATCGTCGCCGAGTTCAATGCCGAGGATTTCCATCAGAACATCAATACGATCCAGCGTCTGATCAACGTAAGCCTGATCTTCTGCGCTCAGTGCTTTGCCGTCATCGATAAGGTCCAGGAGTGAATCCAGCCGCTCATCATTTTCCAGCAACGTCAGTTCTTCTTCCGGCGTCATTTTTGGTTTTGCATCTTGCTTCGGCTGCGCGGCTTTTTTAGCTTTCGCCGCATTGTTCGTTACTGTCTCAACGATTAATGGCACTGCTTTCTTGCTGCCGATGCGCGGATCGGCTTTCTTAGCGCCAGAACCGTTTTGATTCTGAGCCGCATCCGGATTGGCACGTGAGCCTGCTTTATGGCCACGGCGCTTGTTATCACGCTTGCGTTCGCGCGCTTCGATATCAAGCTCTACACGACTTTTCTTCTTCGTTTTAGCTGTCGCGGTTTTGGCGCGTGGTGCTTTCGCTGGCTGTTTCATGGCATCTGCTCTTAGGTGTGTACATTTAGTATAGATTTGCGGCGGAATCTAGCAGAAAGCGAACAAAGAAAAAAGGCAGCAAGTTAACCTTGCTGCCTTTTTCTTTCCTTCAACAGAAGGACATTCCTCAAACACTTTCCCTGTATAGCGTCAACGTCCCGGTTTTTCCTTTGCCTTTCAGAGCCTCCGGCCCCGTTCGTCCTTAAATCGCAATGCATTTCCCGTGATCCGTGAATGCAGAACTCATCCGTGTTTCCCTACTTGCCTTCATCGCGTAAGAATTACTTTACCCGACTGGCGCAAAGGCTCAAGATACCCGCCAGCCGCCAGTGAGGTTTCGGAAACACTCAAACCTTATCTTATTGATTACGAGAAGAATTAAAAAATACGGCGATAAAACAAGCGAAATAACCCGCATCATGAATAGCAAATGTCTTACATCATGAAGGCAATTTCCCCCGCCTTCATCTCTGTGGTCCCTTCGCCTCATCATTCGGATTTCAAAAACACGAACACATCTCGGCTCTGTTGCAGTTATAATCGCCAGCCAGATACTCATGCCTCACGGAGACGCACGTTTTGACCAGCCAAACTTACAACTATCATATGACCCATTTCGTCATGAGCGCCCCGGATATCCGGCACCTGCCAGCTGACGAAGGCATTGAAGTCGCATTTGCTGGTCGTTCAAACGCCGGCAAATCCAGTGCGCTGAATACGCTGACGCAGCAAAAAAGTCTCGCACGTACCAGTAAAACGCCGGGACGTACTCAGCTGATCAACCTGTTCGAAGTCAAACCCGGCATCCGTCTGGTCGACTTGCCGGGTTATGGCTATGCAGAAGTACCGGAAGAAATGAAACGCAAATGGCAGCGCGCACTGGGCGAATATTTGCAAATGCGTAACTCGCTGAAAGGTCTGGTTGTGCTGATGGATATCCGTCATCCGCTTAAAGACCTCGATCAGCAGATGATTCAGTGGGCAGTGGATGTTGGTACGCCGGTAATGTTGCTGCTGACCAAGGCCGACAAACTGGCTTCCGGTGCGCGTCAGGCGCAAATCAAGATGGTCCGTGAAGCGGTAAAAGAATTCATGGGCGATATTCAGGTTGAAGCGTTCTCTTCCCCGAAGAAAATGGGCGTGGATAAACTGAGCGATAAGCTGAACAACTGGTTCAACGAGATCCCACCGGAAGTGCTGGAAGAAGAATTGTCCGGCGAATAACGTTACCGGCCATTATAAAGGCACGTGTAAGTAAAGAACATCATCAGGGTGGCCAGCAGGTCGCCCTTTTTTATAGATAGCGTTTGAGGGTAGCCTTCGCAACGCCATGAAAAGCACAATAAAAAACGCCCCAGACATAAATGCCTGGGGCGGCTAAAATATTCAGCCAAATCCGATTACGTGAAGTAAAAGGTCTGAAAGATAGAACATCTTACCTCTGTACCCTACGAGACAAACTTTACCCTATTTCCTGACGGGGAAAAAGAACTTTTTGTAGTTTACTTACACAAAAATCGCGGATTATGCGATCACCTTCAAGGTCTGAGCACATAATCCTGTAGCTTAATTACTATCCACTTAGTCAAATGACCACTTAGTGAGCCTGGTCCCAGTTTTCACCCGTTCCGACATCCACTTTGAGCGGAACAGCGAGCTCCATGCTCGACTCCATCAAATTACGAATTTTCTCACTTGCTGCATCGACATCATCCTTATGCACCTCGAACACCAGTTCATCGTGTACCTGCATGATAATGCGGGCACGAGGAGCATCGGATTGCTTGAGCCAGTCAGCAACGCAGATCATCGCGCGTTTGATAATGTCCGCTGCCGTTCCCTGCATCGGGGCGTTGATTGCGGCACGCTCGGCGCCTTTACGACGCATGGCGTTACTGGATTTTATATCCGGCAGATACAGACGGCGGCCATCAAGCGTTTCAACATAACCCTGCTCAGAAGCCTGAGTCCGTGTGCGTTCCATGTATTCAAGTACGCCCGGATAGCGCTCGAAATACAGATCCATATAACGCTGAGATTCTTTACGGGGAATGTTCAGCTGACGGGATAATCCAAAAGCGCTCATACCATAAATCAGACCAAAGTTAATCGCCTTAGCGCTACGACGTTGTTCACCGGTGACGCGTTCCAGTGGCGTACCAAAGACTTCTGCCGCGGTTGCACGGTGGATATCTTTACCTTCAGCAAACGCTTTCAGTAAACCTTCATCTTTGGATAAATGCGCCATGATACGCAGTTCAATTTGCGAATAGTCGGCAGCCAGAATGATGTAATCTTTTGGCGCAATAAAAGCCTGACGAATACGACGCCCTTCGTCATTACGCACAGGAATGTTTTGCAGGTTTGGATCGCTGGATGACAGACGACCGGTAGCGGTTACCGCCTGATGGTAAGAGGTATGAACCCTGCCAGACTGCGGGTTGATCATCAGAGGCAACTTATCGGTATACGTTGACTTCAGCTTTGCCAGACCACGATATTCCAGAATCACTTTTGGCAGTGGATAATCCAGTGCCAGCTCAGCCAGAACTTCTTCATTCGTTGATGGAGCCCCGCCTGGCGTTTTCTTCAGAATTGGCAATTTCTGTTTTTCATACAAAATAGCCTGGAGTTGCTTGGTCGAAGAAAGGTTGAAAGGTTCTTCCGCCAGCTCGTGCGCTTTGTTTTCCAGCTCGTTCAGGCGGATGGCCAGCTCTTTGGAATGAGCGGCCAAAATATTCTGATCAATCAAAACACCGGTGCGCTCGATATGAGACAAAACTGGCACCAGTGGCATTTCAATTTCAGTGAAAACTTTCTTCAGTGATTCACTTTCCTGAATACGTGGCCAAAGCGCCTGATGCAATTGGAGCGTAACATCAGCGTCTTCCGCTGCATACGGCGCTGCTTGCTCCAAAGCGATCTGGTTGAAAGTCAGCTGATTTTTGCCTTTCCCGGCTATCTCTTCGAAACCTACAGTTTTATGGCCGAGGTAACGATCTGCGAGGCTGTCCATATCATGGCGGCCAGATACGCTATCGAGAACGTAGGATTCAAGCATCGTGTCGTAGGCAATGCCTTTCATTTCGATGTCATAGCGCAATAAGATGCCTCGATCGAATTTCAGGTTCTGCCCGACTTTCAGTTGCTTCTCATCTTCCAGCAGCGGTTTAAGTTGCTTAAGCACTTCATCGCGATCAAGTTGTACCGGCGCGTCCAGATAATCATGAGCAACGGGCAGATAAGCGGCTTTGCCTGCTTCTGTCGCGAAAGACAGACCTATCAGGTTGGCCGTCAGCGTATCCAGACCATCGGTTTCTGTATCGAATGCAAAAACATCCGCGGCTTTCAGATAACCGATCCATTCATCTAGCGTTGCCTGATCCAGAATAGTAACGTAGCCCTCTTGCGAAAGCTGGTTAGGTTCGACAGCAGATGTTGAAGTCGTTTCTTCATTCTGCGCAGCTTTCTTAGCTGCTGCTGGCGCTTTTCCTGCCGATTTTTTAGCGCTCAGCCAGGTACCGGATTCGACGTCCGCCAGCCAGCGCTTAAATTCATAGCGGCCAAACAGTTTGTGGAGTTCATCGGCATCAGGCTCAGAAACCGTCAGTTCGGCGCAAGTCAGATCCAGCTTAACGTCGGTTTTAATGGTCGCCAGCTGATAAGAGAGGTAAGCAACCTCTTTATTATCCGCCAGTTTTGCAGCCATGGTTTTTGAACCCCGGAAGCTTAATGTCGATACTTTATCCAGATCTTCATACAACGCATCAAGGCCACCAATGCCCTGTAACAGAGCTTGCGCTGTTTTCTCTCCAACGCCCGGCACGCCCGGAATGTTATCCGAAGAATCGCCCATCAAAGCCAGGAAATCGATAATCAGTTCAGGCGGTACACCATATTTCTCAACGACTTCTTCAGGCCCGAGAATCGCATTATTCATGGTGTTAATCAGCGTCACGCCCGGCGTCACCAGCTGCGCCATATCTTTATCGCCGGTACTAATGAGAACCGCATGACCTGCCTTTTCCGCTTCCAGTGCCAGAGTACCGATCACGTCGTCAGCTTCTACGCCGGAAACCACCAGCAGGGGCAAGCCCATGGCTTTAACCATCTGGTGCAAAGGTTCAATCTGCGAGCGCAGATCATCAGGCATTGGAGGACGATGGGATTTGTACTGTTCAAAAAGTTCGTCACGGAAGGTTTTGCCTTTCGCGTCGAAAACCACAGCGACATGGCTTGGTGTGTATTGCAGCAATAAACTGCGCAACATGTTAAGCACACCGTACATCGCGCCTGTCGGTTCACCCGCAGAGTTCGTCAGCGGCGGGAACGCATGATAAGCGCGATAGAGGTAAGACGAACCGTCCACCAGGATTAAGGGGTTTTCTGCTATCTGGGCCATAACTCTTCTTTATTCGTGATCAGACATGCTCTAAGGATGCCATAGCCAGCCGGAAAGACGAACCTCAGCAGGAAAAATCATTGCGAACTTGCGAGGGATCTCGAAGGATCTTCCTGTGGATAAGTTTGTGAATAGTTTCCAAAGGGGATTATTATCTGAAATGTACTGGAAAATATTACAGAATTTTAACTACTGGTTTCATCAGGTTATAGAAAGTAGGCGGGGGATTTTCGTGTAATAGAAACTTAATAGCTTTTGTGGATAGTTATATTTATTAAAAACAATTCCCGGCAGAAGACATTTATATTTTCGTCCGTAATCATTTCTGATTTTTAATTTTATAAAAATAGAACGCCAGCCCTAAGGCTGGCGCTGGGATCAAAACGTCTTATTTTTTGGTCGATAAGAAGTTAATCACATCAGAATATTGTTTGACGTAACTGTCCATTGAGCTGGTATCAAGTCCGTCATTTTTAACCATATATTTGCCGTTCACAAATACAGAAGGTACGCCTTGCAGACCCAGATCGGCAGCGGCTTTTTCCTGTTGAACAACCAGTGATTTCACTACAAAGCTGTTAAGCGCAGCATCGTAGTCTTCGCCTTTCACACCGGCCTGAATAAACACCTTACGGATATCATCAGCATTCTGAACAGACTGTTGTTTCTGAACGGCATCAAACATCAGCGGGCTGACTTTATCCTCAACACCCAGAGCAATAGCAACAGCCCATGCCTGAGTTAATTGTTTACCCAAAGGCCCCAGGAATTCCACGTGGTATTTGGTGTATTTCACATCTTTTGGCAGGTTCTTACGGATGCTGTCTGATACATGCCAGACTTGTTCGAACTGATAGCAGTGCGGGCAATAAAATGAGAAGAACTCGAGTACCTGTGGTTCATTAGCAACGGTTTTATCTAAAGTAACGTACTGTGCACCATCAGAAAACTGTGCTGCAGATACACTGAAGGCCATAACCATACCAACCAGTGCCAGGAATATCTTTTTCATATAAAGCCTATCTCCATTTAATTAAACTTCGAACATTAATCGTGACTCAGTACATTGGCATCAGCTGTAAAGGAGGTGCCTGTAATTTCCTAATTTGCTCGGTGAAAGCGGATATCTGACCACGCCAAAAATCTTCGTCCTGCATCCACGGGAAGCTTTTTGGAAACGCAGGATCACCCCAGCGCTTCGCGACCCAGGCCAGATAATAGACCATGCGCATAGCACGCAGCGGCTCAATTAACGCCAGCTCGCTGGAATCAAAATCGGCGAATTCCTCATAAGCTTCCAGCAAGATATCTAACTGAATTCGTTGTTCACTTTGCTCGCCATGTAACAACATCCACATATCCTGAACGGCCGGGCCGGTGCGGGCATCATCCATATCGACAAACAGCGGACCATCACGCCAGAGAATATTTCCCGGATGGCAATCACCGTGTAAACGTATCGACTGCCAGTCCGTATGCCAGAATTCCCGCGTTGTACGGATCAGGTTATCAGTAGCGGATAAGAAAGGTTCGCGCAGGCTGGCGGGTATCAGGGAACATTGCGCGAGAACTTCGCGCGGCTGCGTCAGATACTCATCCAATCCTATCGTCGGACGAACTTTGAACGGGCTCTGACTACCAACCTGATGAATGCGGCCGAGGAAACGGCCCACCCATTCCAGCTGGTCCAGATTATCGATTTCATACTGACGACCGCCCACGCTGGGAAACACTGTGAACAGGTAACCCTGATGGCGATGGAGGGTATCTTTATTGATTGAAAGCGGAGCGACAGCCGGTATTTCAGCATCAGCCATATCAAGCGAGAAACGATGCTCTTCGTAAATTTGCTCTTCGCTCCAGCGTTCCGGGCGGTAGAATTTCACGACGTAACGTTTTCGGTCTTCACCAAGAAATTGGTAAACCCGGTTCTCGTAGCTGTTCAATGCAGTGAGGCCGGACTCAGCAATAAGACCGACACTCTCTAAAGCATCAAGGATAAGATCCGGCGACAATGCCTGAAAATTAAATGCTGAATTGTTCATGACTTCATTCGGATTGGCCGCACAGAAAAATGACAATGGGAAATAGTATCATCTATTTTTAGCGGCACGCATGAAGTTCACATAAGTTTACATCAATCTTTAATCACGCCACGGGCACGTAAAAGAGCGGTTTTAAAGTCATCCTCATAGTCTTTCTTAAGCCCCGGGATTTCAGCTGTGCTGTCGGTACCACGCATTTTAAGGTGATAAATCAAGGTATCATCGCTCAGTTCACCCAACTGTCCCTGATAACCACATTCCGTTGCCAGTTTCTGAATAAACTCCATCAGGTTCAGATCACAGTCTTCTTTCCATGCCGGGTGCAGTAGTTCGATCAACTCGTTTACGCGATGCTCTTTCATGATATTCCTTCTCCACTTGTTTTCAGACCTTAAAAATAACAGGGTTATTTCATCAGGGAAAGTACAAGCTCACCGCAGAAAAGTTTAACCTGCGCGCGGCCAAATTATGGCGTTACAATAACTGCAATAATGAGGTTTTAACGGGCAAATATTATGGATCGTGGTAGCATCACTGGCGTTATTTTAGCCGGCGGTCGGTCGAGCAGGATGGGTGAAGATAAAGGACTGATTGATATTCATGGTCAGCCTTTATTTGAACATATCGCTCAAAGATTACGTCCGCAAGTCGGAGATATTCTGATCAGCTGTAATCTGAACTCTGAGCGTTACGGAAGGGATTTCCAGACAGTCCCGGATATCAAACAGAATTTCTCAGGCCCTCTTGCCGGTATGCTTGCAGCGTTATCGGTGAGCAAAACCGAATGGGTACTCTTTGTTCCCTGCGACGTTCCGGCTTTCCCTGTCGATCTCAGTGAAATGTTATCTGTCGGGCTTTCCGGACAGAAAGCGGCTTATGCTCGTGACACAGAGCGTGAGCATCCAACACTTTGCCTGTTAAACAGGAGCCTGATACCAGCACTCACGACGTATCTTAAAAACGGTGACAGGAAGCTCATGATTTTTCTTCATAGTATTGGAGCAAAATCGGTGCTGTTCAGTGATTCTGCCGCCTTTTCCAATCTCAACACGCCGGAAGATGTGGCTAACTGGAAAACCCACAACCCGGATCTCTCTCAAGATGATAAATAAAAAAACGCCTTTGCTTGGGATCGTCGCTTATAGCGGAACCGGAAAAACAACCTTGCTGAAACAGCTCATTCCCTATCTGCGACAGCGTGGCGTACGGACCGGTCTCATTAAACACACCCATCATGATGTGGATGTGGATACGCCGGGGAAAGATAGCTTTGTGCTACGTAAAGCGGGCGCAGACCAGACTATGGTTGCCAGCAGCAGCCGGTGGGCGCTGATGACTGAAACGCCGGAACAAGACGAGCCGAATCTTGAATATCTGGCAGCGCGTTTCGACAGGAATAATCTGGATATGATTTTAGTAGAAGGATTTAAGCATGAAGAAATTGATAAAATAATGCTGTACAGAAAAGAAACAGGGAAATCGCTGGAGAATCTGATAGATCTGCATGTTATTGCTGTCGCAAGTGATGATCTGTTCATACCGGTTTCACAGGCAATCAGCATTCTGAATATAAATGAGGTAGATAAAGTAGGAGAATTTGTACTTCAGTGGCTGAAAAATCAGCAAAACTAGGGTATCTCTTCTTTTGTTTCCCCAAATTTCCCATAGCAAAAAGCCCTGTACGTCAGTACAGGGCTTTCCACTTATTTGATGCCTGGCA
>NZ_JAEMGT010000089.1:0-28318 GCF_017655185.1 Rahnella sp. ChDrAdgB13
AACGGAGCGGCTTCGAGACCATAGGCTCGAAGACCGAGAGAAGGCAGTGCGAAGCACCTGGATTTGCGCCACCCGCTAATGCGCCGGAACATGTCCGTCGTGCCTGCGACAGCGCGCAGTAAAAGAGCCCGGGGGGTCTTGGGGGGTGGCGGCGACAGGCCGCCCCCCAAGTCGGTGTGGGCCGACGCCCACGACTTTGACCTTAAGGCCAGTGTGGGTGGCAACCCAAGGTCTTGACCTTAGGGCCAGTTTGAGTGGCAACCCAAAGTCTTGATTTTGATGTTAAGTCGTCACGATGTACGACCCGACATCAACAGATCCACGGTCCTCTCCCACTCGAACGGCTCCAGATCCGAATACCGGATCCCCTTTTCGGCCAGCGAATCCACCAGCTCTTGCTGGGCCAGCACCGTACCGGCACTCATATTGGGCGCGACACCCACATCCGCGAGCGTTTTCACGACTTCACGCATTTCCTCGGCGCGGCGCTTGCCGTGTTCCGCAATCCGGCTGATCAGATAATGCGGTAACTGTGCATTCCAGCCGAGTGACGGGAAACTGGCGTGCAGCGAGGCCAGCACTTCTTTTTCGACGCCGTACTGACGCGCAGCGCTCAGGCATTCGGCGGTCAGGGCTTCGAGGCCTTTGATCATCACACTTCGGCACATTTTAATGGCGGACGCTTCTCCGACAGTTGTGCTGTGTACTTTGCTGTTAAAGCCGTTTTCGTTCAGCCATTCGCTGATGGCGTACGCCTGCGTGCCGCCCAGCAGCAGCGGAGTTTTCAATCGGGCAGGCGGATAAGGTGCCATCACCGCGACGTCGATATAATTGCCGCCAGCCTGTTCAATTAACGCCATCGCCTCGTGTTTGGTGTGCGGCGAAACGGAATTCAGATCGAGAAAAAACTGGCCGGGGGCGAGATGACCGGCGACAGCAGCGGCAACATTCAGCGCTTCGGCAGCGGTGACAGCGGAAAATATAATCTGACTGTCCTTAACCGCATCTTCTGCTGACGATGCAAAGCTCACTCCTGCCGCGCGGGCGCGCTGCCGGATGACTGCGGAACCGGTCTGCTTATCGAATGCCACAATATCCAGCGCCGGATTAAGCTTTTTCAAATCTGTCGCCAGGATGGTACCGACCTCACCGAGGCCAATTAAGGTAATGCGCGTAACATTATTCATGATGATTCTCCTGACGCCCGTCCCAGACGCTGGCGGGGATCGCAACACGTCCTTCGAAAATCAGACGGGCGGTGCGTAACAGACCACAACCTGTGAGGCGTTCAGCGCCGGTTTTTGCCGGATCAAGCTGTAATTCCACGCTGAATTCGCCGGTCGGATGTTCGACGCTGATTAACGGCGTGTCGCCGGAAGGCGTATGCGCCAGTCCTTCGGTGATGCTGCCTGGGATCAGGCAGGCGCTGGCGACGCTGACCGCGCCGAGTACGCCAATCGAGGCGTGGCAGCGGTGCGGAATGAACGTCCGGCTGGATATTGCGCCGCCGTTTCGCGGTTCCGCGATGAGTGTCATTTTAGGCACTGTACGCCGTGAAACGTCGCCGAGATTCATTTTCGGCCCCGCCTGTAAGCGGATCGACTCAAGGCGTTTTTTCAGTTCTGCATCGGTATCCAGCTGTTCGCGGGTTTCATAACCCGTGCGCCCGAAATCTGCGGCGCGCAGCAGAACCACCGGCATGCCGTTGTCGATACAGGTGACGTCGATTCCGTCGAATGTGTCGCGGGCGTGGCCGGTCGGCAGCAATGCGCCGCAGCTGGAACCGGCGATATCGGCAAATTCCACACTGATTTTTGCCGCCGTTCCCGGTACGCCGTCGATGTGCAAATCGCCCTGATAACAAACCTGACCGTCTTCTACCGGGACATGCGCCGTGGCAATCTGACCGGTGTTTTCCATATAAATACGCACCGGCGTGATGCCGTTTCGGGCGGCAATCAGATTCCGTTCGAGGGCGAACGGGCCGACGGCGGCCAGAATATTGCCGCAGTTCTGGCCGTAGTCCACCACAGCGTTGTCCACGTTAACCTGCGCAAACAGGTAATCGACATCGGCGTCAGAGCGGTCAGAGGGGCGGATAATAGCCACTTTGCTGGTCAGCGGATCGGCGCCGCCAAGACCATCTATCTGGCGCGGATCGGGAGAACCCATCACCGCCAGCAGCACGCGGTCGCGCAGCTTTTCATTTTGCGGCAAATCATCCGCCAGAAAAAACGCGCCTTTCGAGGTTCCGCCGCGCATCAGCAGGCAGGGAATTCGGGTCTGCGGCATATCGGCTCCTCAGCGCTTTTCGGCTTGTTCTAATTCTTCAGCGGAATCGAAATATTTCAGTCCTTTTTCAGCCAGACGCGGACGCATATTGTAGATATCCAGCCCGAGTTCGCCGTCGGCCATTCTTGCGCGTTTACTCTCTTCCAGCGCTTCGCGCTCCCGGCTGGCCTGCACGACATGGGCGACTTCTTCACGGCGGACGACTGCCACGCCGTCATCATCGGCGACGACAGCATCGCCCGGATACACCAGCTGTCCGGCACAGACCACTGGCACGTTCACCGAACCCAGCGTTTCCTTGATGGTGCCCTGCGCATGAACTGCCCGCGACCAGACGCGGAAACCCATATCACGCAGCGTTTTGGTGTCACGCACACCGAGATCTGCCACCAGCCCGACCACGCCACACGCTTTCAGCGACGTGGCCAGCAAATCACCGAAGAAGCCGTCTGAACAGGGTGACGTCGGCGCAACCACCAGAATGTCGCCCGGCTGACATTGTTCGACAGCCACATGGAACATCCAGTTATCGCCCGGTGCGGTGAGCACGGTGACAGCGCTGCCGGAAATCGCATAATCCTGCTGAATAGGGCGGATGCCCGCATCCAGCAGCCCCTTGCGGCCCTGCGCTTCATGCACGGTTGCGACACCGAAAGCCGCAAGTGCTGAAACGTCGGCTTTATTTGCCCGTGGAATATGGCGAACCACGACGCCTTTTTTACCGACCAGACTCATGCTAAATCCTCCGTCACGCGCGGGAAGATGCTCTGATAACCCTCGCCGTAAACGATGTTTTTGGTGCTGGTGATGCCGACGTTGCGCTTGGCCTGCACGCCGCGCTGCTGGGCGACGCGGGTGTAGTATTCCCACAAGTGTTCCTGACCGGCCATGCACTGAATCGCCTGATATTTTTGGTCCCAGACGTCGGTGATATCGAGCAGTACGTCAGGTTTCCATTCACACTGTTCCGGCTGATGCGGCTCGAAACAGTAAACCGGCGGTGCGCCGACGATGGTTTCGCCCGGTTTATAACCTTCAGCCTGGGCGATAATTCGCGCTTCCTGCGCCAGATGGGTGGCCATCGGATGATCGTAGTTGTACGGGTCTTTCAGGGAATGCGTCAGGACGAAATGCGGCTGCACGCGGCGGTAAACATCGGCCAGACGGAACAGCGATTCTTTGTCTGCGCGCAGCGGGTAATCACCCATATCAAAAAACTCGACGGTGGCGCCGAGGATCTCAGCCGCGGCCATCGCTTCTTCGCGTCGCGACGCTTTCACAATCTCTTCGTTCATATTGCCTTTGCGCCACAGTTTGGCGGATTCGCCTCGCTCGCCGAAAGACAGGCAAACGATGTGAACGGCGTAACCGGCCTGCGTATGTTTCGCGATGGCACCGCCTGCGCGCCAGACGAAATCGGCGGAGTGGGCGCTGACGACTAATGCACTTTTGCTTTCATCTTTTTTTGGCTGAGTCATGACTATGTCCTGGGTTTAGGGTGAGCTGATTGCCTGAGTTCCATGCTGTCAGTCCGTGCCTGCGGCGGGTAATTCATTTGATTGCAGGGGGTATGCGTTTTATTTATATTGCTGAGGGATGTCACGAAAAAAAGCCTGACGGGAGAAGGGGATGGCCCAAGACGAGATGCTGAGTAACCTGATGCAAATACGCGCTTTTTGTCAGGTGGTCGATCAGGGAAGTGTATCGCGTGCAGCCGATGAGCTTTACCGCACGCAGTCGGCGGTGACGAGGGCGATCCGCGATCTGGAACAGGCTCTCGACGTGCCTTTGTTTGAACGTCATGCCAACGGAATGCTGCTCACCGATTTTGGTAAATGCGTGCTGCCGCGTGCGCGCCGGGCGATTGCCGAATTGCGGCTGATCCCGTCGCAGCTGGCGAAATTACACGGCAAAGCCGGGCAAACGCGCAGTGAAACCGAACCGCTGTATTTGTTTAATGTCCGGCGCCTGCAAATTTTCATTTCACTGTGTAAAACGCGGCATATGCAGACGGTCGCCACGCTGCTCGGGCTGAGCCAGCCTGCGGTCAGCGCGGCGTTGAAGGTGCTGGAAAACGGTGCAGGTCAGGCGCTGCTGGAACGCACGCCGCACGGTATGATGCCGTCGCTGGCCGGGCAGGATATCGTGCCGAATTTGCGCCGTGCGCTCAACGAACTGCGGCATATTCCCGCCGATATCGCCGCCCGCCGTGGCGTGCTGGAAGGCACGGTGCAGGTCGGCGCACTGCCGCTCGGGCGCACACGTTTGCTGCCACAAGCGATCATCGGGCTGACACAGCGTTACGGTGGCGTCAAGGTGATCACCAATGAAAGCGCGTTCAGCGCGCTGGCGTCCGAGCTGCGTTCGGGCGAAGTGGATTTTATCTTCGGCGCGCTGCGTTCGAGCGATTATGCAGCGGATATGGTGACGGAAACGCTGTTCACCGAAAGCATGGTCATCCTGGCGCGAAAAGGGCATCCGCTGCTCAGCGAACCGGTAACGCAGGAACATCTGCGTACCGCGCGCTGGGTCTTGCCGCGGGCAGAAACCCCGGCGCGGCGGTTGCTGGATAACAGCTTTACCGCGATGGAAATCCCGCCGCCCGATCCGGTGGTGGAAAGCGGCGATCTGGGCATTGTGCGCGGCTTGCTGCTCGGTTCAGATATGCTGGCCGCCGTTTCCGCCCGCCAGCTGGAACACGAACTGGAAAGCGGCGAGCTGATAAAACTGCCGCTGGATCTGGCCGACACGCATCGCGCCATCGGCCTGACTTTCCGCGCAGGAAGCCTGCTTTCCCCCGCCGCACAAGCGCTGGTGAAGGAAATACGGCAGGTTTGCAGCTCATCACTCACCCAATAAACAGGCCATACTGTTGATCAAACGGGTAGAAAAGGATCCTTCAACGTTAGAAAGGCTCGCCAATCTGAACTGATTAAAAGTGCATGCAAGGGGAAGAGAACGTTTTCAAAGGATTGCAGATTTGCATAGCTTACGGCCGCTTTCAGAAAGCTTGCTGAATGAGTATTTCGAGACCGAAAGGCTCGAACACCGAAATGAAGGCACCGCGCAGTAAAAAGACGCGGAGATTCAAAAGAGGCCCCGTCCTGGGTCTCTTTTGTCGGTTTAGGCGCAAGGAGTTATGTGATCACAGTTATTGAAAAACCGAAACTTTCCCGATCATCTGCCCGCCCTCACGGCGAGTAAAAAACCGTGCCCGTTTCGGTCTAAACGGAAATCTTCCTGACGGTTTGCCCGGATACAGTTTCCTGCCCGTTCGGTCCGTAGAATTTTTGTGTCTGGCTGGCGTTGAGAATAGCCAAAGCCTCGGTGTTGTAAGCAATTTGTTTGCCCAGCAACATGCCGTTGTGACGATTGATCTGACTCAGCTTGGTGGTCAGTTGCACCACCTCTTTCCACATCGCGGCGATTTCCGGCTGACGGGAGTAGGGGGCGCTTTGTTTCAGACGTTCGTCATGCTGACGACGCTGTTTATCAAGATAGTCTACCGTAGCGAGCAATGAGCTCTTTTGCTCGGTGATATGCTGCAGGGCCGCTCCGTTCACGCGGCCTGAGCACAGTATCGTTTGTTCGTGATTAATCACTTGATCCAGCGCTTGCAACGTTTCAACCAAGGTAGTCATGGACTTGATAAAATTCTTCATCGGGCCTTATTACCTTCCAACTTTTTCGTCTCCGAGCCGGGTCTGCGGCTTAAAAACCTTTGAGATAATCCTGCGTGTCCTTCAACAGAGCATCAGCAATTTTGCCGGTATCCATGGTCAGTTTGCCATCACGGATAGCTTGTTTCAGTTCGTCGACACGTGCCGTATTGATGTCCTGCGCACTTGACTGAGTCAGAGACGTTTGCGCTGAGCTCAGGGTCACCGCCGTACCGCTGGTGGTGGTACCAGAAACAGTGTCTTCTTTGCGCGTATTCTGAACAGAAGCTTCAGAAGGATCACGCTGCTGGATCGAAGTTAAAGGTGAAACACCTTGAGTACGATCGATAGCCATATAAATATTCTCCGGTAAGGGTATTCAGGGCCTTTAATGTGACGCAAACCCTAAAAATGCCGTCGTGGGACGACTCTGATACGTTTGTTATCGACATGTGGCGAAATAACTTTAGCCTTAATTGCAGATTTTTCTACAAATACGGTTGCAATTCAACCTAAATTGTCACTGTCACAGACCCATCTGAGCCCACTGTCCCGTTCACAATTACGCCTGACGGCATTCTTATCCGCACGGATTCATTTGCTGCTGCGTTGTTCATTGCCTTACCGGCGCTGGATACGTTAAAACCACTGCCTGTCGCCTGTACCTGCACTTCCTGACCCGCATGCACCATCCACGGACGGCGAAGCATCGACAACGTTAACGGCTGACCGATGTTGATATTGCGCAGCGTAACGCCGTTAATCGCCTGATTACTGTCAAGAATCGCTTTCGGCGGCAGGAGATCCAGACGCCCGTTCCTGGCTTCCAGATCCGTTTGCGCCAGATGCGCTCCCGCAGGCACATTTTTCGCCGCAACCCAGTAAGTTCCGCTCACCTGAACCTTGGTCTGCACATAAATTTTCTGGCCGTTACAGTTCACCGCCACCGAGACATTTCCCCAGGTGCGGCTGTTAGACGAAAGCATAAATTGTGGCGATAAACATTGTGGCTGACGCGCGGCGGGTGTCATCACCACCACTTTCACCTGCATTCCGCTGTCGGCATATTGCTGACGGAAGAACTGCTGGAGCTGCGAGGTCAGTAGTGTATCGCTATTGGCCGACGCAGGCACGCTTTTGGCCGGCGCATTTTGTGCAAAGCTGGTCCCGCCGGATGTCAGACCCAGAAGAATGCAGCCCAGCGTGATGCTTAAACGTCGGAGTTCCAGCCTGTTCATACGCGATTTACCTTTGTGCCCGATGTGTCGGCGAAAAGTCTACTGGGGACAAGTCTACCCTCAGTTTGCAATTCCTAAAGGGACAAATAGCGGACGATTTTGCGCTTATTCAGACGATAGGTTGTTGACACCCGCATTTATGCTGTCGACTCCAAAATCTCACTTTGCGGAGGGCGCATGCTCGACAAATTGAACGCCGCACTACAGTTCCAACAGGAAGCGCTCAACCTGCGCGCCCAGCGGCAAGAAATACTTTCAGCCAATATCGCCAACGCCGATACCCCGGGGTATCAGGCGCGCGATATCGATTTCGCCAGTCAGTTGCAGAAAGTGATGGAGCAGGGCCGCGCGAGTGAAAGCGGCATGTCTTTGTCACTGACGTCTGACCGCCACATCGCGGCGTCAAACGTTTCGCCCGCTGACATGGATTTGATGTACCGGATCCCTGATCAACCGTCGGCAGACGGTAACACGGTCGATATGGACCGTGAACGTACCAACTTTGCGGATAACAGCGTGCGCTATCAGACCGATTTGACCGTCCTTGGCGGCCAAATTAAAGGGATGATGTCGGTGCTGCAAGGATAAAACCTATGTCGATGCTCGGTATTTTTGATATCGCCGGTTCTGCGCTTGCCGCGCAGTCTCAGCGTCTGAACGTCAGCGCCAGTAACATGGCTAACGCCGACAGTGTGACCGGCCCGGATGGTCAGCCTTACAAGGCTAAACAGGTCGTGTTTCAGGTGAACGCGGCGCCGGGGCAGGAAACCGGCGGCGTGAAAGTGGCGCAGATCGTTGATGATCCGGCGCCGATGCGCATGGTGTACGAGCCCGGTAATCCGATGGCGGATGCGAAAGGGTATGTGCAGATGCCAAACGTAGATGTGGTCAGCGAAATGGTCAACACCATCTCCGCTTCCCGCAGTTATCAGGCCAACGTCGAGGTGCTCAACACCACTAAGTCGTTGATGATGAAAACTCTCACTCTGGGGCAATAGCGGAGCGAAATATGTCTATAACGACGTCGATTAATGACACCACTGATAACACAACGATCACCAGTACCGGCTCCAGCACGTCCACAACCGGAACCAGCTCGGCCGATGATCTCTCCAGTAGTTTCCTGACCTTGCTGGTCGCTCAGCTGAAAAACCAGGATCCCACCAATCCTATGGATAACAGCCAGCTCACCAGCCAGCTGGCACAAATCAGCACCGTGAGCGGGATTGAAAAACTCAACACCACGCTGGGCGGCATCTCCGGGCAAATCTCCAGCGGCACTTCCGTTCAGGCCAGTTCCCTGATTGGCCACGGCGTGATGGTCTCCGGCAGCGCGATCCTGGTGGGCAAAGACACCGACGGCACGGTCAGTACCACACCCTTCGGCTTCGAGCTGGAAACCGCGGCAAGCAGCGTCACCGCCACCGTCAGCGATTCCACCGGCAAAGTGGTGAAAACCCTCAGCCTGGGGTCTCAGACAGCGGGCGTTCACAGCTACACCTGGGATGGCACGCAGGACGATGGCACTGCTGCACCGGATGGCAGCTACACCTTCAGCATCAATGCCCTGAACAACAGTCAGCAAATGGTGGCAACACCGCTGAACTATGCGCTGGTCAATGGTGTAACCAAAGATTCATCCGGGAATACCGCGTTGGATCTGGGCGTGCGCGGAACCGCAACTGTCGATTCTGTACGCCAGATTTTGTAAGAGAGTCACTCAGACCGCTCCCTCCCCTGCGAAGGGGAGGGTTGGGGTGGGGTCCGAATGGCAACGCAGTCGCTGCCTGCAAAATCCCCTCCCAACCTCCCCCTTCTCAGGGGGAGGAGCTACAAACACTACACACAGTAAAATGGAGCTAACATGAGCTTTTCCCAAGCAGTCAGCGGCCTGAGCGCGGCATCGACCAACCTCGACGTGATTGGTAACAACATCGCCAACTCCGCCACCGTTGGTTTTAAGACAGCCACCGCCTCTTTTGCCGATATGTTTGCCGGTTCTCAGACCGGTATGGGCGTAAAAGTCGCCGCTGTCACACAGAACTTTAACGACGGTACCACCACCAACACCTCCCGCGGGCTGGATGTGGCACTGAGCGGTAACGGTTTCTTCCGTCTGACCGACAGCAGCGGTGCGGTTTACTACTCCCGCAATGGCCAGTTCTCCCTCGATGCGAACCGTAATCTGGTGAACATGCAGGGGCTGAGCGTGACCGGTTACCCGGCGACTGGCACACCGCCAACTATCGCGGCGGGCGCACAGCCTGTTGCACTGAGCGTCCCGACCACCATGATGAGCGCGAAAGCCACCACCGCAGCCACCATGGTGGCCAACCTGAACTCAACCGACACCGTGCCAACCACGGCAACGTTTAGCAGCAGCGATGACACCAGCTACAACTACGTCAACAGCATCACCACCTATGACTCACAGGGTAACGCGCACGATAACAACCTGTACTTCGTGAAAACCTCTGCGAACAACTGGGATGTGTACGCTCAGGACGGCAGCGTTTCAGGTTCAACGGCGGCCAAAATTGGTTCTCTTAAATACGACACCAGTGGCGCACTGGTCAGCACCACCGACGCAACAGGCGCTGCCAACGCGGGTCTGGCACTGACATTGCCGATGAACACCGCCACCAACGGCACGGTGACGCCGCAAACCGTGTCTCTGGATTTCACCGGCAGTATTCAGCAGAGCACCGGCAGCGACAGCATCGGTTCCCAGAATCAGGATGGTTATGCAGCAGGCCAGATGACCGGCTACACCATCAATGACGACGGCACCATTTCCGGGACTTACTCCAACAATAAAACCCAGTTACTGGGACAAATTGTGCTGAGTAACTTCTCCAACCCTGAAGGTTTGAAATCTGAAGGCGATAACGTGTGGACGGCGACCTCTTCTTCAGGTCAGGCCGTGACCGGTATCGCGGGTCAGGGCGGTTTGGCGTCCATGACCAGTGGCGCGCTGGAATCTTCCAACGTCGATCTGAGTGCGGAGCTGGTCAACATGATCGTGGCTCAGCGTAACTATCAGTCGAATGCGCAGACCATCAAAACTCAGGACTCCATCCTGAACACGTTGGTTAACCTGCGCTAACGCGCGACTTAAAAACAGGGCAGCACTATGGATCGCGCTATCTACACCGCGAGCGGCGCAGCCAGCCAGACGCTGGTTCAGCAGTCGGTCACGTCAAGTAACCTGGCTAACGCTTCCACACCGGGCTTTCGCGCACAGCTTTTAGCCATGCGCGCCGTACCGGTGGATGGCGAAAGCCTGCAAACGCGTACGCTGGTCACGGCGTCCACACCGGGCGCAGACATGACTCAGGGGAAACTTAACTACACCGGTCGTCCGCTGGATGTGGCTTTACAGCAGGATGGTTTCCTGGCGGTGCAGATGCCTGATGGCACTGAAGCGTACACACGCAACGGTGACATGCAGGTCTCACCTACCAACCAGCTGACCATTCAGGGTCATCCGGTGATGGGGGATAACGGGCCAATCGAAGTTCCGCCGCAGTCTCAGCTCACGATTTCTGCGGACGGGACCATTGCTGTCCTGGAAGCCGGCGCTGATCCCAACACCATGGGGCAGCTCGGCAAACTGAAACTGGTGAAGGCGGCTGGCAATGAAGTGACCCGCGGAGACGACGGCATGTTCCGTCCGACCGCCGCGACGGCGCAAGCCCGGGGCGCGACATTGCAGGCCGATCCGACCATTCACGTGATGCCCGGAACACTCGAAGGCAGTAACGCGGATCCGGTTTCGACCATGGTTGACATGATAGCCAACGCACGCCGCTTTGAGATGCAGATGAAAGTCATCCACAGCGTCGATGAAAATGAACAGAGTGCCAACAATCTGCTGTCAATGAGCTGATGATGGCAGAGGAGTAATGACATGATCCCATCGCTATATATTGCGAAGACCGGGCTGGATGCCCAGCAGACCAACATGGATGTTATCGCCAACAACCTGGCGAACGTCAGCACCAACGGCTTCAAACGCCAGCGTGCGGTTTTCGAAGATTTGCTGTACCAGACAGTCCGTCAGCCAGGTGCACAGTCTTCTGAACAGACGAACCTGCCTTCCGGTTTGCAAATCGGTACCGGTGTTCGTCCGGTTTCGACCGAGCGCCTGTTCTCTCAGGGCAACCTGTCGCAGACCAGCAACAGTAAAGACATCGCGATCAAAGGCGAAGGTTTCTTCCAGGTGCAGCTGCCCGATGGCACCACCGCCTATACCCGCGACGGTTCTTTCCAGGTTGATCAGAACGGCCAGCTGGTCACTTCCAGCGGCTACCAGATCATCCCTGCGATCACCATTCCGGCGAATGCCCTGAGCATGACCGTGGGTCGTGACGGTATCGTCAGCGTGACTGTGCAAGGGCAGACCGCCGCACAACAGGTCGGCCAGCTGACGCTGAGCACCTTCATCAACAACAGCGGTCTGGAATCTATGGGTGAAAACCTGTACCAGGAAACCCAAAGTTCTGGCGCACCAACAGACAGCACGCCGGGTCTGAACGGTGCGGGCCTGTTGTATCAGGGTTATGTCGAAACCTCTAACGTCAACGTGGCGGAAGAGCTGGTCAACATGATCCAGACGCAGCGTGCTTACGAAATCAACAGTAAAGCGGTGTCCACGTCGGACGAAATGCTGCAAAAACTTTCTCAGCTGTAAGTTTTTTGTAGTGGTAAGAAAAATAAGAGGGCAGGGGCAAATTTGCTTCTGCCCTGAACCGGTTCAGATCCCTACCAGGTCGATTTTTTTAAGGCGATAACTGTGGTGACCAAAAAAATAACGTCGGTAATGACTTCTTATACAGACCGACCAGGCAAGCTGGTGCTGCCACTGTTAGTCACGTTACTGGCGAATGGCTGTGCGTATATGCCCCATACTCCGCTGGTACCCGGCGCAACGTCCGCCGCGCCTGCACCTGCCGCACCGCCGGTTCCCAACGGTTCGATTTTCCAGTCCGTTCAGCCGATGAACTATGGTTATCAGCCTCTGTTTGAAGACCGCCGTCCACGTAACATCGGTGACACTCTGACTATCGTCTTGCAGGAAAACGTGAGTGCGAGCAAAAGCTCCTCAGCGAACGCCAGCCGCAACGGGTCAACCACCTTTGGTGCCGCCACTGCGCCCCGCTATCTTGAAGGCCTGTTCGGCAATGCGCGCGCCGATGTCGATATGAGCGGTGCCAACACCTTCGCCGGGAAAGGCGGTGCGGCGGCCAACAACACCTTCAGCGGCACACTGACCGTGACGGTTGCGGAAGTGCTGGCTAACGGCAACCTGAAAGTTGTCGGTGAAAAACAAATCGAGATTAATCAGGGAACCGAATTTATCCGGTTCTCCGGTGTGGTCAACCCACGCACCATCAGCGGTGCCAACGCCGTTATCTCCACGCAAGTGGCTGATGCGCGCATCGAATACGTGGGCAACGGCTACATCAATGAAGCGCAGAACATGGGCTGGTTGCAGCGGTTCTTCCTAAACTTATCGCCGTTATAACGAGGCAATCATGCGAAAATTCCTTTCCGGTGTTATCTGTCTGGCGATGTCCGCCCTGGTGGTACTGCCCGCATCCGCCGACCGTATTCGTGATTTGACGACGGTACAAGGTGTGCGTGATAACGCCCTGATCGGCTACGGCTTAGTCGTTGGTCTCGACGGAACCGGTGACCAGACCACGCAGACGCCATTTACCACCCAGACACTGACCAACATGTTGTCTCAGTTAGGGATCACCGTCCCGGCGGGCACCAACATGCAGTTGAAAAACGTGGCAGCCGTGATGGTTACCGCCAAAATGCCGCCATTCTCACGCGCCGGTCAGGCGATTGATGTCGTGGTTTCCTCAATGGGTAATGCCAAAAGCATCCGCGGCGGAACTTTGCTGATGACGCCAATGAAAGGGGTCGATAATCAGGTATACGCGCTGGCGCAGGGTAACGTGCTGGTCGGCGGTGCCGGGGCTTCTGCTGGCGGCAGCAGCGTAACGGTTAACCAGGTTTCCGGTGGCCGTATTACCGGCGGGGCGACCATTGAACGCGAACTGCCAAGCACCTTCGGCACCGAAGGCGTGATTAACCTTCAGCTTAATGATGAAGACTTCAATCTCGCGCAGCAGGTCAGCGACGCCATTAACCGTCAGGGAATGGGGTCTGCCTCGGCGCTGGATTCCCGCAATATTCAGGTCATCGTGCCGCGCGGCAATACCTCGCAGGTGCGCATTCTGGCGCAGATTCAGAACATCGAAGTCAACGTCGGGCCAATGGATGCGAAAGTGATCATCAACTCCCGTACCGGCTCGGTGGTGATGAACCGCGACGTGACGCTCGACAATTGCGCCGTGGCGCAGGGCAATCTGTCTGTGGTGGTCGATCGCCAGAACGACGTCAGCCAGCCGAATACGCCATTTGGCGGCGGCCAGACCGTCGTGACGCCAAATACCAATATTTCCGTCCGTCAGTCCGGGGGTTCTATTCAGCAGGTGCGTTCGAGCGCCAGTCTGAACAACGTGGTCCGCACACTTAACGCGTTAGGCGCGACGCCTATCGATCTGATGTCCATCCTGCAGGCGATGAAAACAGCCGGCTGCCTGCGTGCTGATTTGGAAATTATCTGATGAGCGATCTGATGTCGATGTCAGGGGCGTTTGACCCGCAGGGTGCGGCGTACGACACGAATTCCCTGAACAAACTGAAGCGGGAGGTTTCGCAGGATCCGCAGGCCCACATCAAAGAAGTCGCTAAACAGTTCGAAGGCGTCTTCGTGCAGATGATGCTGAAAAGCATGCGTCAGGCGCTGCCGCAGGGGGGGATCCTCGATAACCAGTCCACCAAGCTTTATACATCGATGTACGATCAGCAAATTGCGCAGGACATGTCCGACAAAGGGTTGGGCATGGCCGACATGATGGTGGAACAGCTGACCGGCGGCTCAAAACAGCCGTCTGAACTGGCGGGCACAACGCCAATGGCGCTCGACGGCGAAGTGCTGAAAACCATGCCAATTCAGGCGATGGAACAGTATCTGCGCAAAGTCATTCCGACCGCGCCGGATCGCACCACCGGCGGCGCGCCACTGCCAACCGACAGCGGCCAGTTCGTCTCCAGCCTGAGTATTCCGGCGCAGGTGGCGAGTAAAGACAGCGGCATCTCCCATCAGCTGATTGTGGCGCAGGCCGCACTGGAATCCGGCTGGGGTCAGCGCGAAATTCCAACCGCCGACGGTAAGCGCAGCTACAACCTGTTCGGCATCAAAGCCGGCAGCAGCTGGGACGGCCCGACGACCAATATCACTACCACGGAATATGCCAACGGCGTGGCGAAAAAAGTTCAGGCCAGTTTCCGTGTTTACGGCTCTTACGTGGAAGCGATCAGCGACTACATCAAACTGCTCACCAACAACCCGCGCTACGCCCATGTGGCGTCCGCGAATACGCCTGAACAGGCCGCGCATGCACTGCAACGCGCGGGCTATGCGACGGATCCGAATTATGCCGAAAAACTGGTGAGTGTGATCCAGAAAATCAAAGGCGCGGGCGAGCAGGCTGTGAAAGCTTACAGCCATGATTTAAAAGATATTTTTTAGTGCCGCAAAAGCGTGTTTTTTTTCTCAAGTTTTAGCCGTACAGGCCGATAACACGTTAAGAATGGGAAAAGGGGAAAGCCCCGTTTCAGTTCCCTTAATTACACGGTGGTAAAAAAGTCACCGGCAGCCAAAAGGTCACTCATGTCCAGTAGCTTAATTAATACCGCAATGAGCGGACTGAACGCAGCGCAGGCCGCGCTCAGTACCACCGGCAACAACATCGCGAACGTCAGCGTAGCCGGTTATAACCGCCAGACTGCCATCATCACTCAGAGCAACGGGACGTCGACGTCTGCCGGATATATTGGCAATGGTGTGACGGTGACGGGCGTGAACCGTGAGTACAACTCTTTTGTCGTGAAGCAACTGCTGGGCGCGAGCGCGACAGGCAGTGCGCTGTCAACGCAGCTTGATCAGGCCAGCTCCATCGATGATTTGCTGGGTGACAGCTCGACCGGTATCGATGCCACCATGGCAACGTTCTTTACCGGCCTGCAAACGCTGACCAGCAACGCCAGCGACAGCTCGGCGCGTCAGGCTGTTTTGGGTGAAGCGCAGGGTTTAACCGCGCAGTTCAACAGTTCGGCGAAATACCTGAGCGACATGAATACTGCCGTTAACCAGCAAATTACGCAGAACGTTGATCAGATCAACACCTATGCGGCGCAGATTGCCAAGCTGAATAACCAGATTACCGCGACGCGCGGCAGCAGCGGGCAGGAACCTAACGCCTTGCTCGATCAGCGTGATCAACTGGTCAGTCAGCTTAATGACATTACCGGTGTGACCGTCACGCAGCAGGACGGTGATACGTACAACGTTTCCTTTGCTAACGGTACGCCGCTGGTGAGTGGCGGAACGTCGAAAACGGTTGTGGCAATACCGTCCAGCGCGGATCCGTCAAAACTGACGGTCGGCATGACCCAGCCTGATGGCACGGTTTCACAAATTCAGGAAAGCCGTCTGACTACCGGTTCACTCGGTGGCACACTGGCATTCCGCAAAGACAACCTGGAACCGGCGATCAACCAGCTGGGTCAGCTTGCGCTGTCCATGGCAGATGCCTTCAACAGCACCAACAAAGCCGGTTTTGATCTCAACGGTGACGCCGGTACAGATTTCTTCTCGTTCACCGGCGCAACTACGGTGGCGAATACCAAAAACACCGGCACTGCGGACGTGAGTGTGGCTTATAAAGACACCACCGCTGTGAAAGCCAGTGATTACACCATGGCTTACGACGGTACATCGTGGAACGTCACCCGCGTTTCCGATGGCGCAAAAATCACGCCAACGGCAGGCACCGACAGCAGCGGTAATCCGACGATGGACTTTGACGGCCTGTCCGTTTCCGTCACCGGAACGCCAGCCACTAACGACAGCATCACCATCAAAACGGTGAGCAACGTTGCCGGCAGCATGAATATCGCTATCAATGATTCTTCCCTGATTGCCGCCGCAGGCGCAGCAGACAGCGGCGTCAGCGATAACACCAACGCCCAAAAATTGCTGAACCTGCAAACCGCAAAACTGGTGGAAGGTAAATCTACCCTGACCGGCGCGTATGCCAGCCTGGTGAGTAATGTCGGTAACCAGGTTGCCACGCTGACCACCACCAGCACGGCGCAGGCCAATATCGTGACGCAACTGACCACGCAACAGCAGTCTATCTCCGGGGTTAACCTCGATGAAGAATACGGCGATCTGCAACGTTACCAGCAATATTATCTGGCGAACGCGCAGGTTGTGCAGACGGCTTCGACCATCTTTGACGCGATCATCAACATTCGCTGATCTTTGAACTGATAAGGAACTGATGCCATGCGCCTTAGTACCAACATGATTTACGACCAGAACATGAACGCGGTGTTAGAGGGTCAGAACCGTTTCCAGGCGACCGGTTTACAGCTGTCCACCGGCTCGAAAGTCAGCAAGCCTTCTGATGATCCGCTGGCCGCTTCGCAGGCCGTTCTGGTTCGTCAGGCACAGGCTGAAAACAGCCAGTTTTCCGTGGCGCGTACCTTTGCCAACCAGAGTATGAGTCAGGAAGAATCGACGTTAAGCAGCGTGACATCCACCATTCAGGATGCGCAGACGCTGATTGTACAGGCCGGTGACGGTTCCCTGAGCGACGACGACCGTTCCTCTCTGGCGACCAAACTGGAAAGCCTGAAGTCACAGTTACTGAACCTGGCAAACAGCACCGACGGCAATGGCCGTTACATTTTTGCCGGTTACAAAAGTGATACGCCGCCGTACACGCAGGACGCGACAACGGGCGCTGTAACCTATTCCGGTGGCACAACGGCGCTGACCCAGCAGGTTGATGCCAGCCGTACCATGACCATCAGCCATACCGGTAATCAGGTTTTCAATACCCTGACTGGCGATGCGAAAGCGGAACCCGATGGCTCCGCCAGCGAATCCGATATTTTCAAAACCATCGACGGTGCGCTGACTGCGCTGAAAACACCTTCTGCGGATTACACTTCTGATACTGAATATTCAGATGCGATCGACAAAGCCAACCGCGGGCTGAGCAACTCACTCAACAACGTGCTGTCTGTGCGTTCAGAGCTGGGTACCCAGATGAGCGAACTGGATAACCTGGATACGCTCGGAGATAACCGCGAAGTGGCAAACTCGACCAAACTCAGTAATCTGGTCGATACCGAATGGACATCCGCAATTTCGACGTACACGCTGCAACAGGTCGCGCTTCAGGCCTCTTACAAAACCTACAGCGCCATGCAGGGGATGTCCCTGTTCCAGATGAATTCGTAATTCTTCCGGCGCGTCTCCTGACGCGCCCGCTTACTCTCTTCGTTATCGACTGCCGTCTGCGGCTAAAGCAGACACGCAGGTCCTTTTCTGATTGTACTTAAACCGGGTACCTTCAGCTTTGTATGTCACTTTTTCTAAGGTTGAAGTGACATACGCTTTTTCCTCTTCCTATTCCGAACTGGCTCAGCGCTGGAGCCTTCGCTCACCCCGGTCACATACTTATTGTATGCTCCCGGGGATTCGTTCAGTTGCCGCCTCGATCCAATCCGGATTATTTCGGGGGAAAGGTGATCAATGAAACGGCCTAATGACCAAACAAGACGAGCAGGACGGGGAACAGGAACGGGGCGAGGAGGGAGGTGATAATCCCGCAAATGACCAGCGCCAGCGAACTGAACGCGCCTTCCTGATAATCCATTTCTGCGCAACGTGCGGTGCCGAGTGCGTGAGAGGCGGTGCCCATCGCCAGACCGCGTGAGGCTTTGGTGGTGATCTTCAGCACATTCAGAATGCTGTGGCCGAAGACTGCACCCAGGATCCCGACAAAGATAACGCACACGGCGCTGATGGCCGGAATTCCGTGAATGGATTGCGCGGTGGCCATCGCAATCGGCGTGGTGACGGATTTAGGCATGACAGACGCGGCAATTTCCGGCGTCGCCCCCATCCATAACGCAATTGCAGTACCGGTGGTCATCGCCACGATGCTGCCGATAAAACAGATGCTGATGATGGATTTCCACCGCGCGCGGATCTGGTGCAGTTGCTCATAAAGCGGAAACGCCAGCGCGACGACGGCGGGTTGCAGCAAATCGTTGAGAATTTTACTGCCGGCAAAATAGCGTGTGTAAGGGATATTCGTGACCAGCAGCAGAGGGATGATAATCACCATCGACATCAGCAGCGGATTGAGTAACGGCATTTTGAGTTTGATTGCCAGCTTGCGTGCAGCGAAAAACACCAGCAGCGTCAGCGGAAGTGACCACAGAATATCAATCATTTTTCTTCTCCGCCTTGTCAGTCACCGCACCGCGATCGCCATGAATATAGTGGGAACAATAGGCGACGACCAGCAACACAATAATCGTACTCACCAGACAAGACACCACCAGCGGACCGAACTGTGTCCGCAGCTGTTCGTAGTAATTCATCACCCCGACGCCGATGGGCACGAACAGCAACGCCATATAACGGATGAGAACATTGCAGCCCGGTTTGACCCATTTAAACGGCAGAATTTGCGTGGAAAGCAGCCCGAAGAGGATCAGCATCCCGATGATGCTGCCGGGAATAGTGATCGGTAAAAGAGATGAAATCGCGTTCCCGGCGAACAGACAGAGATATATCAGGATAAATGCCCGAATATAGTGAAAAGCCAGAGATAATGCGTTGTTCATAGTGATTTGCCCGCTTGAATGATGTATTCATCATACAATTAAGATGTGATCTGCGCCACATAACCAAGTATGAAATTTAGGAATGAAGTGTATTCGATTGCGGAGATCGCCGCATTGCGATTTTCAATTGCGGGCTGGTGCAAGTTTCGGTTTCTCAGTAGCAGTGATCACCGCACCAGGCGGTTTTAAAAGCAGTACGGCGCAAGTTTTGGTTTCTCAATAGCAGTGATCACTTAACGTGCTGCGCCGAAACCGACCAAAGAGGCCCAGGACGGGGCCTCTTTGGAATCTCCACGTCTTTTACAACACGCGCAGCCGCTCGCAGTTAAAAAGCGCGGGTGTCCGGAGGGCGCGCGCGTTAACGCGCCCTTTGGGCCAGTTTGGGCGGCGAGACCCAAGGTCTTGAAGTTGTTTTTAAACCATCCACCTTTAGCATCACAACCCGGGTGCTTTCCACATCGACGTCGTCAGTTGCCTGTCCACCAGCCTCAGCTGATCCGCATACACTTCCTGCCAGTTGGCTTTCTGCACCCGATACTTCGCGTGATTCGCCACGTCCGGCTGATATTCCCGTTCCCAGCGCACCAGCGCTTCTCCGGTATCGGCCAGCGAGGCATAAACGCCTGCCGCGACACCGGCCGCAATCGCGCAGCCCAACGCGGTGGCTTCTTTCACGACCGGCACGCTGACCGGAACGCCGGTGACATCACTCAGAATCTGACACCACAGCTTTCCTTTGGAACCGCCGCCGGAGAACACCAGCGATTTTGCGCGCACGCCGGAAAAGCGGGCGATCATATCCAGATTACAGGCCGAGACGATGGCGGCATTTTCCTCGAGCGCGCGGAACAGCGTCGGTTTGTTGCACTTTTCCGGGTCGATGGACAGATTGATAAACGACGGCGCGGCGTGATACCAGTTTTTAAAATGCATTGCATCGGAGAAGACCGGCGTCACGCCCCACGAACCCACCGGCACGCGCGCGGCCATGTCTTCCAGGAGGCTGTAAGCATCTACGCCCAGCCGTCCGGCGAGGGTTTTCTCTTCGGTGCAGAATGCGTCGCGGAACCAACGCATCGTCAGGCCGGTAAAGAAACTGATGGATTCGGCCTGCGCCATGCCGGGAATGACGTGCGGATTGACGCGGATGTTCATCTCCGGATCGGTGACCGGCTCCGGTAAATTCACAATCTGCTGCCAGAAAGTACCGCCTAAAACGGCGGTCTGACCGGGGCGCACCAGCCCTAAACCGAGAGTCCCGAGCTGGGCATCGCCGCCGCCCATGCCGACGGGCGTGCCGGCTTTCAGGCCGCTGAGTTCCGCCGCGCTGGCGGTGACATAGCCCAGACGCGTGCCGGTTTCCGCGACGGGGGAAAGCATATCGGCGCGCAGCCCGGCCATGTCTAACAGCTCAGGCCGCCAGTTGCGGGTGGCCAGATCCAGCATGCCGGTGGTGCCGGCGTTAGACGGGTCAACTGCCAGCTCGCCGCTGAGCATACAGGCCAGCCAGTCGCTGATCATGGTGACGGTCGCGGCCTGACGGTATATATCTGGCCGATGGTGCGCCAGCCACAGCAGACGCGGCATAGCGCTGAGCGCCAGCGTCTGGCCGGAGCATTCATACACTTCGCGTTCAAATTCGAAATCGTGGATTTCTTTCAGCTCGGAAACTTCACGGCTGGCGCGGGCATCAACGTTAGCGCAGGCCCAGATCGGTTCACCGGATTTATCGTAAAGCACAATCCCTTCGCGCATTGAACAGGCGGCGACGGCGCGGATGGCTGAGGCGGGGAGATGCGCTTCGTGCAGCGCCTGGCGGATACACTGGCAGGCGAGCTGCCAGTTTTTATGCAGATCAAACTCCATCGAACCGGGCACATCCGGCAGTGCCAGATGGATCCACTCGGCCTGTCCGGCGGAAATCTGTTCGCCTTCGAGATTGAAAATCACCGCACGGATACTGCCGGTACCGGCATCCAGCGCCATTAAATAGCTACGATCGTCGTCAGAGTTCAGGGTAGAGGTCATCGCTACGTTCTCTCGTGCCAGTTTATCGGGCACCGTTTACCTGACCGCCACCCCCCTCACTCCCTGCGGGTCAGTCGAGCAACGCCAGCATGGCTCTTGCTGTGCTCTCTTCAGTAACCAGTGCGTTAATTCGTTTGCCTTTCAGCGCCGCGACGATGGCTTCGGCTTTCTCGACGCCGCCTGCCACCCCTAAAACAGTCGGAATACTTGCCAGATCCGCGGGCGCGACGGCGATCAGTTCATCGTGGATCGCCATGTTTTCCGCCAGCTCGCCGCTTCGCTGCATAAAGAAGCCGAGGATGTCGCCGACCGCGCCTTTGCGACCAAACAGCAACTGTTCGCCTTCGCTGATATAACCGGAGCGCAAGATCGTCGCTTCCTGTTTCTGGTTCAGCGAACCGATGCCGACCACCGCAATATCCGCCGCGCAGGCCGCCAGCATCACGTCATGAACATTGCGTTCCTGCCGGAAAATCGCCGCCACGCTGGCCGATGAGGCACGCAGTGGCGCGGGAATAATGCTGACACCGCAGGCCGCGTCGAGCTGCCCGATGCCGGTCATATACGGGCCGACACCGCCGGAAAGCGTGACCATCCTGATCTGCTGTGAGGCGATAAAGCCGCTCAGATGTTGCAGCGTACTCATGGCCGTTTCGCCAAATCCGACCGCCAGCAGTTGTTCAGGTTTCAGCAAAGTCATCAGCATATGCGCCGCGCCGACACCCAGACGGGCACTCAGCGAACCGTCGGCAAGCTGCGGCAGGACGCGGATCTGCTGTAAACCAAAACGTTCGAGCAGGGTGTTTTCCAGCGCCAGACACCCCTCAAAACGCGAGTTGATTTGCACGCGGATCACCCCGGATTGCCGGCCTTTTTCCAGCAGACGCGACACTTTCAGCCGCGTCAGGCCAAGTCGTTCACCAATCTCATTCTGGGTCAGACCGTCGTGGTAATAGAACCAGGCGGTGCGCGCCAGCAGTTCTTCTTCGCCCATGCTGAATTCCGGAAGGTTAGTCAGATCAGAAAGCGTTGTCTTATCATTCATAGTGAACACTTATCAAAATGTAGATCAATTGTTCGTTAACGAAATGTTGTTAACTGTGATGTGTTTGGCAAATTCCAAATGAATTCTGGTTGAATCATATCGCAGACTCTATGAGTTGAACAAACTGTGATCAGCGCAAAAGTTTTCCTCAGCGCGTCAGACTAGGTTTATGAACAATGTTAAATTATAAATACATTTGTTCATTAAATGTATCCGGCCTGAGGTTGATGTATGCAACACAGCGAGCATTCAGCACATTCCCCGATATCTGCCGCGCCACTGCTGGAAGTGAGCGGTGTCAGTAAAAGCTTTTCCGGCGTGGCGGTGCTGAAAGATATCGATTTCAGCCTGCAACGTGGCGAAGTGCATGCGCTGCTCGGCGGCAATGGCGCGGGGAAATCCACGCTGATGAAAATCATTGCCGGTGTTGAAACCGCAGACTGCGGCAGGATGCTGTTAAACGGTGAACCGCTGCTGGCACGCTCGCCTGCGAAAGCACATCAGGCCGGAATCTATCTGGTGCCGCAGGAACCGATGCTATTTCCCAGCCTGACCGTGCGCGAAAACATCCTCTTCCGTTTACCGGCGCATCAGAACAGCGAGAAAAAGCTGCAACAAACCCTGACGGAACTGGGCTGCAATCTGCCGCTCGGCGCGCTGGCGGGCACATTAGAAGTCGCCGATCAGCAACTGGTGGAAATCCTGCGCGGGCTGATGCGCGACGCCCGTCTGCTGATCCTCGATGAACCGACCGCCTCGCTGACACCGGCGGAATCCGCCCGCTTATTCACTCAGGTTCGTCATCTGACGGCGGGCGGCGTGGGTGTGGTGTTTATCTCGCACAAACTGCCTGAGATCCGCGCCATCAGTGACCGTGTCAGCGTCATGCGCGACGGCAAAATTGCCCTGAGCGGTACGCTCACCGAATTGGATAACGACGCCTTAATTCGTGCCATTACACCCCACACGCAGGATGCCGCCTTACCGGCAGAACAAAAACTGTGGCTGGATTTACCCGGCACGCGTCGCCAGGCGTCAGCAGGAAACAGGGGGGTGAGCGAGCCGGTTTTAGAGGTGCTTAATCTCACCGGTGAAGGGTTTATCAATATTTCCTTTAGCGCCCGCGCCGGGGAAATCGTCGGGCTGGCAGGCGTTGTGGGGGCAGGGCGCACCGAACTGGCGGAAACGCTTTACGGCCTGCGTGATGCCCAAAGTGGTCAGGTTCTTCTTATGCAGCAAGACATCAGCGGGCTGAATACCGTACAACGCCTGAAAAAGGGGCTGGTTTATCTGCCGGAAGACCGGCAGGCGTCCGGCTTATACCTTGATGCGCCGCTGAGCTGGAACACCACGTCGCTGACGTTTAACCGGCAAAGCTGGTGGCTGAATATCAAACGTGAAGCGGCGGTACTGGAGCGTTATCACCGCGCGCTGGGCATCAGATATCGCAACGGCGCACAAACGGCGCGCACGCTCTCCGGCGGGAATCAGCAAAAACTGCTCATTGCCAAATGTCTGGAAGCGCAACCGGCGGTGCTGATTGTCGATGAACCGACGCGCGGCGTTGACGTTGCCGCCCGCGCCGACATCTATCAGCTGTTGCGAAACGTCGTGGAACAGAACGTCGCGGTCATTCTGATTTCATCGGATCTGGACGAAATAGAAGGGCTGGCCGACCGCGTTTTCGTCATGCATCAGGGCGAAATGAGTGGCGAATTGCAGGGCAGTGAAATCAACGTTAACAACATCATGCACATTGCCTTTGGTAATCATCCCCAGACGGCAGACACCGGAGGAACCTCATGCTGAAGCGGATCCAAAACAACCGTGAACTGACCGCGCTGATGGCGATTATTGCGCTGTTTGCGCTGCTCGGCGTGATGGACAACCAGTCGTTCAGCTTCCAGACGCTGAGCATGATTTTCGGCAGCGCGCAGATCCTGATGCTGCTGGCGATGGGCGCAACGTTGGTCATGCTGACGCGCAACATAGACGTCTCGGTAGGGTCAATCACCGGCCTTTGCGCGGTGACGCTCGGCGTTTTGCTTAACAGCGGCGTTGACCTGACGCTGGCTTGCCTGCTGACGCTCGGCACCGGTTTGCTGGCGGGATTGTTCAACGGCGTACTGGTCGCCTGGCTGCGCATCCCGGCGATTGTTGCCACGCTGGGGACGCTCGGTTTATACCGCGGCCTGATGTTGCTCATGACCGGCGGTAAATGGATTGAAGGCTTACCCGCCGGGCTGAAATCCCTGTCGGCCCCGGTGTTTCTTAACGTCTCCGCGCTCGGCTGGCTGGTGATTGTTCTGCTGGTGGCGATGTTCTGTGTACTCAGCCGGACGGCATTTGGCCGCAGCTTTTACGCGGTGGGCGATAACTTACAGGGCGCACGCCAGCTCGGCGTGGCGGTTAACCGGGTGCGCATTCTCGCGTTTGGCATCAACGGCGTGATGGCCGCCATCGCGGGGATTGTTTTCGCCTCGCAAATCGGTTTCGTGCCTAACCAGACCGGCAGCGGGCTGGAAATGAAAGCCATCGCGGCCTGCGTACTGGGCGGGATCAGCCTGCTCGGCGGTACCGGTTCGATTCTCGGTGCAGTGCTGGGCGCGTATTTCCTGACGCAAATCGACAGCGTTCTGGTGTTGCTGCGCCTGCCTGCCTGGTGGAACGATTTTATCGCCGGACTGGTATTGCTCGGCGTTCTGGTGCTCGACGGTCGGTTGCGGCAGGCCTTGCAGAAAAACCTGCGCCGCCAGAAATATGCCCGTTTTCTGGCAGCCAGCCCGCCGGTTCATAAGAAATCTGCCGGATATAAAAGCCCGCAGCCGAAACATCTCACACGCCGGTTAAGCACCGGTAAAAAAAGCGGGGTGATGTGATGAATTCCTTACGCAACTACGGCTGGGAAGCAGCATTACTGGTGCTGCTGATCCTTGAAATTGCGCTATTCGGCATCGCAAACCCGCGCATGCTGGATGCCAATACGCTGCTGTTCAGCACCAGCGACTTCATCACTATCGGCATTGTGGCGCTGCCGTTAACGCTGGTGATTGTCAGCGGTGGCATTGATATTTCGTTCGGTTCGACCATCGGATTGTGTGCCATCGCGCTGGGCGTGTTGTGTCAGGCGGGGATTCCGCTGGTGGTCGCTATCATTCTGACGCTCGCGCTCGGTCTGGCCTGCGGCCTGCTCAATGCGGCACTCATTCTTTATACCGGCGTCAATCCGCTGGTGATCACCCTCGGCACGCTATACCTGTTTGGCGGCAGCGCCTTACTGCTTTCCGGGCTGGCGGGCGCGACCGGTTTTGAAGGAATCGGTAACTTCCCCGATGCGTTTACAAATTTTGCGAATCAGGTGATTTTCGGCCTGCCGATGCCACTGCTGATTTTCCTGCTCGCCACGCTGTTTTTCTGGCTGCTGATGCACCGCAGTCGCACCGGCCGCAACGTCTTTCTTATCGGCCAGAATGCCCGCGTGGCACGCTACGGCGCGCTGCCGGTCAGCCGCACGGCGTTTGCGTTATACGGCATGACCGGGCTGGCGTCGGCGGTGGCGGCGATCGTCATGACCTCCTATTTCGGTTCCGCGCGTTCTGATCTCGGCGTCTCCTTGCTGATGCCCGCGATCACCGCCGTGGTGTTAGGCGGAGCCAATATTTACGGCGGCTCAGGTTCCATTCTCGGCACGGCGCTGGCGACGCTGCTGATCGGGTACTTACAGCAGGGTTTGCAGATGATCGGCGTATCCAGCCAGGTGTCCAGCGCGCTTTCGGGTGCGCTGCTGATTCTGGTGGTGATTGGCCGTTCTGCCAGCCTCAACCGTGGTCTTATCCGCAGTGTTTTCCAGCGTTATCGCCAGCGCGGGTCTGCGTCTTCTCCTTCTTTATCCACCAAATGAACCGGGGTGCAAGATGAATACAAAAATGCTGAAAACCATGCTGATCGCCAGCGCCGTGAGCCTTGCGTGCCTGAGTGCGCAGGCCGCTGAACGTATCGCGTTTATCCCGAAACTGGTGGGTGTCGGCTATTTCACCAGCGGTGGCAACGGCGCAACGGCGGCGGGCAAAGCGCTGGGCGTGGATGTCACTTACGATGGCCCGACCGAACCGAGCGTGTCCGGTCAGGTGCAGATGATCAATAACTTCGTCAATCAGGGCTACAACGCCATTGTGGTGGCGGCGGTTTCTCCGGACGGCCTGTGCCCGGCGCTCAAACGCGCCATGCAGCGCGGCGTGAAAGTGCTGACCTGGGATTCCGACACCAAACCGGAGTGCCGCTCAATTTACATCAATCAGGGCACACCGCAGCAGCTCGGTTCCATGCTGGTCGATATGACCTCCAGCCAGGTCACCAAAGAAAAAGCCAAAGTGGCGTTCTTCTACTCCAGCCCGACGGTCACCGACCAGAACCAGTGGGTGAAAGAGGCGAAAGCCAAAATCGCCAAAGAGCATCCGGGCTGGGAGGTGGTCACCACGCAGTATGGCTATAACGACGCGACCAAATCACTGCAAACCGCCGAAGGGATCCTCAAATCTTACAGCGATCTGGACGCCATTATCGCGCCGGATGCCAACGCATTACCGGCCGCCGCGCAGGCGGCAGAAAACCTTAAACGCACCAATGTGACCATTGTCGGCTTCAGCACACCAAACGTTATGCGCCCGTACGTTGAGCGCGGCACGGTGAAACAGTTCGGCCTGTGGGACGTGGTCAGTCAGGGCAAAATTTCGGTTTACGTCGCCGATCAGTTGCTGAAAAAAGGCGAGCTTAACGTGGGTGACAAGCTGGATGTGCCGGGCGTCGGAGCGGTGGAAGTGGTGCCGAACAGCGTGCAGGGCTACCAGTATGAGGCCAAAGGCAACGGCATCGTGTTATTGCCTGAGCGCGTGGTCTTCACCAAAGACAACATTGCGAAATACGATTTCTGACGATAACGGTTTGCAGCTAAGGAGATACTGAAATGGCAGATTTGGACGATATCAGAGACGGTAAAAACTTCGGCATCGGTACGCCGCAGGATAACCATGCGTTTTTCCTCAAGGGCAGCGGACAGCTCGACTGGGGAATGCAGTCCCGGCTGGCGCGGATTTTTAATCCGGATTCCGGCCGGACCGTCATGCTGGCGTTTGATCACGGATATTTTCAGGGGCCGACCACCGGCCTCGAACGCATCGACATCAATATTGCGCCGCTGTTTCCGCATACCGATGTGCTGATGTGTACCCGCGGCGTGCTGCGCAGCGTGGTGCCCGCCGCCATCAATAAACCGATCGTGATGCGCGCCTCCGGCGGCAATTCGATCCTGACTGAGCTTTCCAACGAAACGGTGGCGGTCGCCATTGAAGACGCGCTGCGCCTGAACGTTGCCGCGATGGCCGCACAGGTTTACATCGGCAGCGAACACGAACATCAGTCGATCAAAAACATCATTCAGCTGGTGGATCAGGGGATGCGTTACGGTATGCCGACGATGGCGGTCACCGGCGTCGGCAAAGACATGGCGCGCGACCAGCGTTATTTCTCTCTGGCAACGCGCATTGCGGCAGAAATGGGCGCGAACATCATCAAAACTTACTACGTGGACAGCGGTTTCGAGCGCATCGCCGCCGGTTGTCCGGTACCGATTGTAATTGCCGGAGGTAAGAAACTGCCGGAACGCGAGGCCCTTGAAATGTGTTATCAGGCCATCGATCAGGGCGCATCGGGTGTGGATATGGGCCGCAACATCTTCCAGTCTGAATCGCCGGTCGCCATGCTGCACGCGGTCAAAGCGGTGGTGCATGAAAACGCCAGCGTGGCGCATGCCTACGAACTGTTCCTGAGTGAAAAGGGGTAAATCATGGAAGTGACGCTGGTTGAGATTAATGTGAAACCGGACAAAATTGACGAATTCCTGGAAGTGTTTCACGCCAATCATCTGGGCGCGGTAAAAGAAGAGGGCAACCTGCGGTTTGACGTGTTGCAGGATGAACACGAACCGACAAAGTTCTTCATCTACGAAGCCTACCGGGATAATGAAGCGGTGCTGGCGCACAAGATAACGCCACATTATCTGAAATGCGTGGAGGCGCTGGAGGGGATCATGTCGGAGCCGAGGAAGAAAACGGTGTTTAAAGGCATATATCCGTAAGTGCCGGTCAACACCTTGGGCTCGCCGGCCAAACTGGCCCAGAGGGCGCGTAAGCGCGCCAGGGCTTACGCATTAAAATGAACTTGTATTAAGTCATTGTACTCCCTATAAATAACCAAATTATGCGGAG
>NZ_JAEMGT010000090.1:0-11315 GCF_017655185.1 Rahnella sp. ChDrAdgB13
CACGCCTTTGCCATCGGGCAGAATTTCAGCGATGGCATACGGATTCAAACCGGATTCGACCCGCGCCACATCAAGCGCCGTGGATGGGTGAACGCTGGGGGCGCACTGCATGGCCGCCGCCAGAAATACGGTGGTGGAAAGCATGGTGGCCTCTTAACAGTCAGCCCGGCGGGTGTATACCAAGCCCCTGCCGGAGAAAGGTCAAAAGCGGATTAAGCAGAGACGGTATCCTGCGAAATGCCGCTATCTTCTCTGGGTTCAAGCAGCACCAGCTTGCCGGAGACAGCAATACCGGGTGTCAGCATGATATTCAGGCCAGACTTACCGTTATGAGCGAACGCCACGCCAACCCTGGTCCAATACGTGTTTATTTCGCCCTGTGCATCGGGTTGACTTTCTTGGGTGACAAATACGTGATAAATGGGTTTTCGCATGAGTCCTCCTCTACTAAAAACAACGATGAGTTAAATCAATGTCACATCCCAATTCTGCATTCCGGTTTTAACGGGTCAGCGAGAACATTCAGCGGCACCCTGAATTGTGGTTTCGTGACAGCCCGAACCTTATTTTTAAAGAGCAATGCCTGATTCAGGCGAATTAACGTCAATACGGGTGACTATTATGTAATGACGCTTTCAGGATCAGATATCCGGTGCGGTATATAAACGATAAATTCAAAGTTAAAATGAGAGAGATAAATTAGCGGTGGAAGGGGGACTCTGTGAGATAAAAGGAAGTGAAATAGTTAATAAGGACGACTGTGTATTTATAGTTAATGATAGAGACATGCAGGGGAAGTATTCCTGCATGTCTCTGTGACCATTATTAACGTCTTCGACGTTCAAGTTTTTCCTGACATTCCGTGCAGGTGGTTATGCCCGGCAGTGCCAGCCGTCGCTTTTCAGGAATGGGCTTACCGCATACACGACAATGGAATAATGATGGCGTAGGCCCTGGCTTAAAACGACTCTGTTCAATCATCTCCTCCAGTCGTTGCTCATTAAATTCCTGATCGCGGTCGATCTCATCCGGCATGTGCGGCCCTCCGGTCTGACGCCTCCCGCTCGCAAAGTGCGATACGCTTCCAGACGATGGTCAGTGACAATCCTTCGACTTTCGCCAGCAGGGTTTGAGTTACCTGCATCATGGCGTCCAGCGCATCGGTTGATTCCAGACTGGCCACCCGGCATTGTTGCCATTGCAGCCAGATGGCCGCATCCGTATCTTCGTCCGGCTCTGGCGTCCGGCCATAAGGCACACGGACGCCCAGTAACCGGCGGCGAAGGCAAACTTCGTTGGAGGTGAGGCCAAAATACTTGTTGAGAAGTGCAATTGAACCACCCAGCCGGATGGCGTCGTTGATACGCTGTTGCTGCAGAACCTCCTCATGGGATTTTGCCAGAAGCAGGCGTAACGCGTCATGATGAACCGTCACAGCCAAAAACTGCGCAGACTCACGACTGATGATAAACAGCTCGTCTAGCGACAACTGGTTGAGGGCATTCATTTCGTCGAAAGTGAATCCTAGCGATTCACAGTAACGAATGTTGCCATCCTTTAATGCATGCAGGGCATCGGTTAATACGGCGTAATTAAGTGACGGGATAATCATGGTGTTTTCTCCCTTCAGCCTATTGAGCGGCGGACTAATTTGATATTGATCCATTCGTCAATTTCCGATTCGAGCCAGGCGATACTGGCCGGACCAATCTTGATTGAGCGGGGGAAGGTGCCGTCTTTCATATACAGATAGATTTGAGAGCGCTTCAGGCCAGTTTTTTCTTCAACCTGTTTCAGACGTAATAACTGATGAGATGTCACGGTATTCTCCTGTGGCAGATATAGCGCTAGCCGGGAGAACACACGACAACACAATATAGTGGTGTGGAGATAGCTGATGAGCCCGTATTACGGAAAATACAATCCTTAATACGGGTTTTCATAGAGAAGGGCATCATCTCACTTTTGTGTTGGTAGGGAAAGGGGCGAGCCGCGCTCAAGCGCAGTCTTCAGTGTGTCGCCACTGAATCGATCGGTAATGCCTTCCTCAGATGCCCATTGTTCAAAAATGGACAATAGTTTATACGGTTGCATGATTAACGGACTGATAGTTTCATTATTTTTGCAGGCAAGCCAGAAGAGGCGTGATAGAGGGGTGGATATCCGAGTTGGAGACGGTTGAAGTATTTCTTTTTCGATCGGTTTGTTGATCAACTTATCAAGTTCACTTTTTCTGAGGACAAAGCAGGCATCGCTCGGTAATTCATGCATAGGAAAATAATATTTATGCGAATCTTTCTTTGTAGCGTTTAGTATTATATCTTCGTAATCATCTGATGAAATATCTTTAGGTAGCCTTTTTACGTGTCGTTCGATTCTTTCATGCCATGTCATCTTTTCGAAAAGTTGAAACGTTTCCCCCAATAAACAAACGGTAATGCCATAATTATACGACTTTGCTCCTGTTACAGGTGATGGTATCTTTAATGAATGTGCAAGTAAACGCTGTATAAGGACATATTCATAGCCGAGCAATGTTGTGTCAATGACTCTTTGTAGAGGGTGGATATATCTCCCTTCAGTACTGAAAGTTAAATTGTTTTCGCTGACAAAGGAACTTTCGGCAAGCATGAATGATTTCATCGTTGACGAACCTTTTATTGGTCTTAGCTTTAATTTATGATTTCGTGATTTAATTTTCCTCAATGTTATTGGGGATTGAAAATATATTGAAAACCGAATTTTCCCTTGCAGAGCAAATCGATAAAAATCACTTTTTCTTATTTTACATCCATTCAATCCATTGAGAAGTCTTACCGCCTCCCTGATAGTTATCCAGTCTGGAATTCCATCTCTAATGTTTAGGCAAGTTGGATTGTCTGACATAATACATCTCCTTTCACACAATGATATTGCTGATGAATTTCGCTGTGTTTTTGAAAGATGTTTAAAATTCTGATTGATATGAAATAGATCAGAATGATATGGGCCGATTTTATAAAATAAAAAATAACCTGTGTTTGGTTGTGACATTTTTCAAAGAGGTAAAATAAAATGGCTCAGTGATTTGGTGTTCACTGAGCCATTTTAAATGCTATGTGTACTATCATGAGTAATCGGAGGTGGTGCGTCTTTTATTCGAATTTATTTGTAATAACATCCACAAAATACCAACGATTACAACTCCGCCTCCAACCCAAGTAGGGCTTGTAAGACCAGTAACATCCAGTGCTACACCCCCCAATAGCGACCCTAATGCAATTCCTCCGTTAAAACCGGCAATATTCAGTCCTGCTGCCACAGCTGGAGCTTCAGGCGCATGTATGTGAGATAGCCCTATCACTCTTGCTTGCATTGAGGGGACCGCTGCGTATGTCAATGCTCCAAGTAACCCAATAAACAGTGCCATTAACATTAAGGATGAGACAGAGAACCACATAGCAAAGAGGACGATCGCCAGACCAATAAGAATTGTCATCACGGCACGGTCTGCACCTTGCTTGTCAGTCAGGCGACCACCCCAGACATTCCCGATAGCGGCCATCACGCCGTAGACCAACATAAGCAAACTACTCGTACGCTCGTCTACATGCGTTACCTGAAGTAGAATCGGGGAAATATACGTATACAGGGCAAAAGATCCTGCATAGGCCAAAACTGTAATTCCTGCTCCCGCAAGCAGTAGTGGGTTGAACATGGCTTTTAAACCGTCCATGGCATTTGCTTGCAAGGAGGGATCATTTTGATCCGTGGGCATCAGCATTGCCAATCCAATGAAACCGATCGCTCCACTTGCCGTTACTGCCATGAATATAGACTGCCAACTCAACAGACTACCGATGTAGGTACCAAGTGGTACGCCTAATGCCAACGCAATTGTAAGACCGCCAAAAACGACCGAAACAGCGGCGCCAGCACGATGTCGCCCAGCCAGTTGGGTTGCCACACTTGAAGCAACAGCAAGAAACACTCCGTGCCCTAAACCGGAAGCAAATCGTGCAATCAACATAGGCGTTAGGGACTCAGACGCACTGACGATACCATTGCCAACTGTAAACAGGCCCATAGCAACAAGTAATAATCTTTTACGAGGCCATCGTGTTGCCAACGCAGTTAATCCCGGAGCACCAATTACGGCACCGAGAGCGTAGGCTGTCACCGCTGTACCTACATGACTGACACTGACGTTTAGATCAACTGATATCCTGGAAACTAAGCCGATCGTGACAAATTCAGTGAATCCCAAAGCAAAAGCGCAGAGTGCAAAGACATATATAACAAAAGGCATGCGTTCTTTCATAACTCAGGCTCTTCTATTTTCAATAGAAGCCAACAAAGGCAGCATTGCCTCAGCGACTCCTTTTGCGGAAGCGGGATTTTGTCCGGTTACTAATCTCTCGCTGACAATCACCTGTGGCTGAAAATTTGCGGCTGCAAGATGCTCAGCACCTCTTTGCTTCAGCGTGTCTTCAAGTAAGAATGGAACAATGTCGTACAACCCTACAGCACGTTCTTCATCGTTGGTAAAAGCTGACACCTTTTTTCCCGCAACCAGATATTCATTATCGGAAAGCCGAATATTCACCAATCCGGCGGGGCCATGACAAACCGCAGCGACAACGCCACCCTTTTCATAAATTCGTGATGAAACACCCGCCAACTCTATATTGTCAGGGAGATCCCACATCGTCGCATGCCCTCCTGCATAGAAGACGGCGTCATAGACGTCAGGATTAATCTGCGAGGGTTTTAATGTGGTTTTAGTCGCCTCGCGTAAGGAATCATTATTCCAAAAGGAGGCGTTAACCGGATCGCTGAGGTCTAAACCGTCAACATGTGTCTTGCCCCCCTTGGGACTAACAAAATCAATTTCATATCCTTCTTTTGTGAGTACATCGTAGGGGTGAGACACCTCAGAAAGATAGAAACCACTGGGTGCGGCATCTTTACTCTCGGCTTGACCTTTACGGTCATGGCTGGTCAATACAAACAGGATACGTTTAGGCATTTTAACTTCCTCTATATGGGGGGACTTAAAGCAAAATTCTTCTAACTGCATGCGACATAACAGACTTGTCATATTGAGTCTTATTGTGGAACAATCTATTTATCCTTTAAATAGACCTAAACGGACAAACACTTACCCCAAAATGAACAAAATAAACTTGAGAAATGACGACCTCGAAGTGTTTTTACACGTCGTCGACAGAAACAATTTCTCTGCCGCAGCACGAGACCTACAGATACTCCCCAAGATGGTGAGCAAGCAGATAGCCAGGCTGGAAACTGCACTTGGCACTACACTTTTTGAAAGAAACACCCGTAATCTACGTATTACAGACGAGGGTAGAGCTATAGCTGAGAGGGCTCGCGTAGCGTTAGCCGTTCTGGATGAGATGAAGGAACTTTCCCGAGGGGATAGTGAGGAGTTAAGCGGAAATATTCGTTTGACTGCGCCCGCACCGTTTGGCCGAAAATATGTTGCTCCTGCGATCGCTGCATTCTGCCAGGTACATCCGAGGGTGGGCTTTGATTTAAGGTTATCTGACCAAATCCAGGATCTTTACAGTGGTGATTTCGATCTGGCTATTCGTATGGGGGATCTGGCTGATTCTCGCCTTCTGGCCAGAAAAATAGCAAATAATAGACGTATTCTCATCGCATCGTCCGAATATCTCAAGAATCATCCACCTATTGAGCGACCAGAAGATCTTTTAAATCACAACTGCTTAGTATTCGCTTACCCGGGTTTTTTACACAATTCATGGACGTTACGTAAAGCCGGTCATGAAAGAAGCATCAGCGTTACTGGCAACCTTATCAGTGACAACGGAGATGTATTGCATGCCTGGAGTTTGGCGGGGCTTGGCATATCTCTTCGAGAAACTTGGGATATTCATGATGAATTGAGGGCTGGGAAACTTTGCCGAGTTCTGCCTGATTGGGAAGCAAACACATCTCAGATCAGTGTTGTCCGGGCGCGGCGAGATCCTATACCCCGTAGGCTAAGTGTATTTATCGATTTCATGACTGAAAAATGGAAACGGGCACCATGGGATGATGATTAATGTTCCGAAAGGTAGTCCGAACCGGTCTAACAGAAGCTAACCGCTTCGCTGACCAACGGAATTTGTGATAACTCGATTTGAGTTGGGGTTGTCAACGTTAATAGATAAAAATACAATGATTGTTTAGCCAATTTAAAGGTTTAACGACTATCACTTCCCAGAGTATGTAGTAGAAGATAACAAGCCAATCCGAATCTCATGGCATGCTTGAAACCTTAATGCTAACCAGATATAACGCACATCAAAAAAATGTATATCAATGGGTTATATTGATATGTTCTATCCTTACCCTATAAAATCCTGTAATTGTTAAAATAAGTTAATATGTGTAGAAGCATTAACGAAACATGTTTATAACATAAAACTGTGCAGGCTTTCGATTTTATGTCGTAATCGGAGAGCTTCAGGCTCTTAAGGATGCGCAGTATGAGCTATCTGGTCCAGTTACGAAGTTTTGTTGAAGTATACAAAGCTGGTTCGATTTCAAAAGCGGCAATGCGGTTGGGCATAAGCCAGCCTGCAATGTCTGCCCACATTCATTCACTTGAGGCTTTTACCGGGTGCGTTCTCTTTACTCGTCGTTCACATGGTGTGGTGGCTACAGTGGATGGGGAGGAATTGGCTAGATTGGTGGCTTCAGATTTAGAAACGATTGAACTGAAGTTGTCGATGCTTAGATCACGTCCAAGAAAGTCCTCGGGGACAGTATCTTTCATCGGGCCAGCAGAATTAATGTGGTCAAAATTACCGTACTTGGTGAAAATATTATTCAATGAAGGTATTAAATTTAAAATTTTGACAGGAAATAGGAAGCGCATATACAGCTGTCTTCTGGACGGAAGTTGTCAACTAGGTTTCACAACTTCTATACCGGATAAACAGAAATTTGGATATGCTGAAATTGGAATGGAAAAGTTAATAGTTGTGGTAGCGTCACTCATAGCAGACAATTTCAAAGAAAACGAGGACATAATTGATACGCTGTCGAAGCTTCCTCTAATAGCTTACGATGAACAGTTACCTTTGATAAGGGAGGTTTTCCAGGATTCATCGCGATTTTTTGCACTGCTTCGTCCGTCTATTACTGTACCGGATTTGCGGATTTTAGAAAGAATGATCCGAGAAAATATTGGTTGGACTGTGATGCCTGAGTATTTATGCGCCCAAAGCATAGCAGGAGGTCAGATCGTTGAAGTCAATGTCCATGAGAGACTCCCCATAAATTCAATCTATTTGGTATGGATTGATAGCTCATTACGTAACCCACTCGTTTCACGAATCAGAGACAGAATTCTCGAACTATCAAAAAATAGCGGATTTATGGTTTGAGACACATAATACAGGCAGCCTTATCGGCTGCCATGTCATTATTTTATCCGTGGCGATCGCTTGGCAAAGTCATCTGCAATGTCATTCAATTTTAGGAATTTCACCCCTGGATGACCAAGCATATGAGTCAAGAGGCGTTCGAGCATCATTAATACGTGCGGGCGTCCAGATACGTCCGGGTGAATCGTGAAAGTAAAGATCGCATATTCATGCTCACGGTAGACCCAATCGAATTGCTCCCTCCACAACTGCTCGATGTCCCTGGGATTCATGAAACCTTGGCTGTTGGGTTTTGTTTTCATGAACATGAAAGGAGGAATATCGTCGATTGTCCAACTGGCGGGTAATTCAATAAGGTCCGTCTCTTCTCCGCGTACCAGCGGTTTCATCCATTCGGTCGGTGTCTTGGAATAATCTATCTTGGTCCAGGAATCACCTTTCCTGACATAATAAGGCTGATGATCATGATGCATTAGTGAATGGTCATATTTGATGCCATTTTCTAATAGAAGATCTGTGGTTACAGGAGAAAATTCCCACCATGGAGCGACATACCCAGTAGGTCTCTTCCCTGTTAATTTTGTGACCATATCAATGCCTTTTAGAAGGACTTCTCTTTCTTGGTCAGGCGACATAGATATTGGGTTTTCATGACTGTAATTATGAACCCCTACCTCATGTCCAGCACTGACAACTGCTTCCATTTGCCGAGGAAAGGTTTCAATGGAATGACCAGGCATAAACCAGGTGGTGGGGATATTAAACTGGTCAAATAGATTCAGAAGACGTGGAGTTCCTACTTCGCCAGCGAACATACCGCGAGATATATCGCTTGGAGAATCTTCTCCCCCATAAGAAGATAGCCAGCCTGCAACGGCATCTACACCCACTCCAAAACCACATAGTATTTCTTTCGCCATGAGTTATTACTCCTCATACAGAAAAAATTTAAATAATATTGCGTTAAGAGGGTTTCTTGACTAATTTCAAGAGAGCCTCGGTATCTAATTCATTAATTCCTTTTTGAAGGGCCATTAATTTATGCTCAGGGATGTTGTATCCCCAATTAGCCCAAAATGATTGAATGCCATGATCTACTGCATCAATAACATTTTGGATATTGTCATCAATAAATAGAATGTCCTCGTTTTTATCGAAGGCTATTGATTTTAGCAAGGTAAGAGTTTTGTTTTTGTCGGTCATCCTCCCATATATTTTATTCGCGGGTATGTTTAAACCATATTTACTTAGAATGAATGATATAGACTCTTCATCCTTTCCTGATACAATATAGATATCATTAGATGTTTCAAATAAATTTGGAACATCTAATAGCGGACGGTGTAGTTCAGCCCAAAAACTAGGGTAGATACTTCTTGCCAGCTTCCTATACTGGATGAACTTATCCCTGAATACTTTCTTTTCTTCAGTTGGAATTGATTCATATATAGCAGTGAATCTGTCATTATCTATATCTTCATTACCAAATTCAGTGAATGAGGCAATAAAGTGACCGTCATGGCGTACAAAATTCCTTAATTTCCTGAACCGTTTAGTCATCAGGCGTGGGATGTTTTGAAGTACATTTTGGTTAAAATCACTGAGAGGTCTGTCATGTAATACATTCCATGTAATTAGCATGCATTCGTCTACTCCATCAACCACGACCCCGTCGAAATCCATAGCTATTAACATCGAATTATACCACCAGTGGTTCTTTAAGAGTTTCGCCGCGCTTCCATCTATCTATTGCATCGAATGTCTGACGCATAAATTTTCCACATTCGGCATAATAGGAGCAAGTTATGATATTCTCGTCGACAACTACATCTGCTTCAATTACATTAGCGCCGGAATTAACCATATCGTCTTTCAGACCAACATAAGCGCAGGCAAGTTTGTCTCTTAGAATACCGGCAGAAATCATAATCCAGGGACCATGGCACAGCCCAGCCACAACTTTCCCCTGTGTTACCATCTGCTTTAGAAAATCTTTAACTCTTTGATCTTGGCGAACTCTATCAGGCGCTTCATGACCGCCAGTGAGAATAACAGCATCAAAATCAGTGGCGTTGAGTTGATCGAAATTAATATTGTCTTTGGATCTTTTATCCATAGGAACAGTGATGCCATATTTCCCTGTCACTGCACTTCCATCCTTTGTTGCAATAGATATATCGTATCCTTCCTCTTTAGAACGATAGTAAGTATAAACTACATCGTGATCCTGAAAACCCGGACCAGTGATTATCACTACTCGTGTCGGATTAGACATGTTATTTTCCTTCTTATTGCGTTACGGGACATTAATTAAAAATACATTCTGACCACAATACATTTCTGAGATGGCATCTTTAGCTCGTAGGATATGAATCTTTCCCATCAGATGGCTCTTTACATCTAATGAAATAAAAATAAAATCATCCTCGTCATTCAACATGTTTCTATCGAGATTTTTTACGGAAAAGTATGCTAATTTGTGTATATCATGTTCTCTGATCATTGTGCCAGCAGCTATCTGTTGCAAAGGAGGTAAAAGATCATGTTCCTGTGATTTCTTTTCATATGCCATATTTTTCCGGCCATAATTATCTTTAAGTCTGAGTAAGTCGAATTTGTTTCTTGGATTTTCAACTTCAATTAATTCGATGCCTGATTTTCCCGAAATAGTCTGATGGAATACACCTTTTGCAATATATATACTGTCGCCAGATTTTAATGCCTGATGTGTACCATCAAGAAATCTGGTCTCGCCATCACCATGAAGGCATATAAGTACGGTGTCTTTCAATATATGACAATGCATTGAAGTGGATTGATTTTTTGATATATGAAGGCGCCATACGTCAAAAATAGAATCACAATAAACTCTATACTCATATCCCCATGGTTTTTCTATGAATCCATTGAGATGTAAGTCTTTCTCAAATGACTCACCATTATTTGAAGTTGAAAGTAAGATTTTGTTTATTTCAAGCAAGTCATATACATTTGGAGTCCGGGTGTGGATTTCCATATGGTCGCTCCCCCGCTAATCGAATTGCTGAATGTTGATTTTACTTCGCTCAATCGTTCTATGATTTCAGTCTATATCGATTGTTTAGTACGAGAGAAATAACTTTTATGATGATTACCTATATTGTTTCTTTTGATCAGTACTTTTTGCTCAATAATTAATGAAAACTTTGCTTCTATACTTGGGTACTGTTGAAGATGCTAGATTCTATGCCGTCAGGAGGTCATAGCTCCCAAGCGATTAAGATGCTTAGCAAGATGCCGAACTCGGACGTCAGCACGATACAGCCCATGACATATGTACCTGATGTTTACCAGAGGCCGCTTTATGCGAACCGGTAAGGACAGGTTGCAGGCCACTTCAATAAACCAACCTGTCTCCATCGGTAGCATGCGTGCCTGACCCGGAGATGTTGTGGTGGCCGATGCCAGCGGAGTGGTGATTGAAGTGGCCAACAAAAATTGGCCACGGCTTTAGAGTTTTTCCAGAACAATTGTTCTGATTCATTCTGCGTCATACCACCATTATATCGATGAGGTCTGAGCTGGTTTTGCTAAAGTTTGCATACCCATATACCTGCACACAATCTCCCTATTCTCTTATCCTAAGCGATAGAATGATGTTGCGAATAAAAAGGGGATCTTTCAAGTTCGGCATGAAGATGCTCATAAACGGTTTAACAATTTCTCCGAGTTGAAGCCAGAAAAATGCCGTACCAGTACAGACTGATACGGCTATTTCTGTGGTTTATTTTGTCAGAAGGTTTATCCCATTGTGTAACTGATTTCCTTCCCACAAATATAAGGTGGGGCATACGCTTTCCGGCACATATCCAGATAATCCGACCACCATTGCATCATCGCTTTACGGGCATCGAGATATTCTGCTTTGTGGATGTAAGC
>NZ_JAEMGT010000091.1:0-30541 GCF_017655185.1 Rahnella sp. ChDrAdgB13
CCGTGCTGGATTCGAACCAGCGACCAATTGATTAAAAGTCAACTGCTCTACCAACTGAGCTAACGGCCCTTCTAAACCTACTGCAAATTGCCTAAATCTCTAACAGCGTTAGCCGTTTGGAGTTGTCTGGGCAACGGCGGCATATATTACTTATTTAACTTTTCAGTGCAACTTTAATTTTCACAAAGATGCTTAACTGCTGGACTTTCACACACTCAAGCCCAGAAAATGCACGATATGTACATTTTCCGGTCCTGAATGGGGAACTACTTCGCAGATAAACGTTTTTGAGCTTGTTTTGCCGCGTCGGTGTTTGGGTACTGTTTAATGACCTGCGCATAGACGGCTTTGGCTTTATCGGCCTGCCCTTTCTCCTGCATAATCACCCCAACTTTGAACATCGCGTCAGAACTTTTTGGAGACTTCGGATAGTTTTTGACCACAACTGCAAAATAATAAGCAGCGTCGTCTTTTTTACCCTTGTTGTAATACAACTGGCCTAACCAATAGTTGGCATTAGGCTGGTATGTAGAATCCGGGTATTTTTTTACGAAACTCTGAAAGGCAGCGATCGCCTCATCATACTGTTTCTTTTCCAGCGCCAGAGAAACAGCGGCGTTGTAGTCGCTGTTCACATCGCCTATGCTTGCAGGGGCTTGTGCAGCACCTGCATCAGACGTGGCGGCCGCAGCATTACCAGACGCGTCGCCAGTGGCTGCTGCAGCGCCCGTACTGGCGGCTCCGGCGGCACCCTGACTCAGGCTGTCCATCTGGTTAAAAATCTGCTTCTGACGATCAGCAAGCTGACTCAACTGATACTGGTTCTCCTGGATTTGACCACGAAGAGTATCCATATCACGTTGGGAATCAGAAAGTTGTTGCTGGAGTTGAGTTAATAGCTGGCTGTGAGCGTTAGAAATACGCTCCAGAGAGGTGACCCGATCTTCTATCGAGCCTGAGCCGACATCACTGATTGGCGCTTGGGCAGTAGCGGCCCATGGGACCGCTACGCCAACCAGTAACGACAGACTCAACAGGTGAGTTCTGAAGTTACTGCTCATACTATTCTCTTAGTAAACCAGTACGGCACGACGGTTTTTAGCGTAAGCCGCTTCGTCATGGCCCAGTACAGCTGGTTTTTCTTTACCGTAAGAAACGATAGAGATCTGGTCGGCAGAAACGCCTTTACCTTGCAGGTACATTTTAACAGCAGTAGCACGACGTTCGCCCAGGGCGATGTTGTACTCTGGAGTACCACGTTCGTCAGCATGACCTTCTACAGTCACTTTGTAAGACGGGTTGCTACGCAGGAATGCTGCGTGCGCGTCTAACATCTGAGCGAATTCTGAAGAAACATCGTATTTGTCCAGGCCAAAGTAAACGATGTTGTTTTTCTGCAGTTCTTGCATCTGCAGACGAGCTTGCTCTTCAGAAGACATGTTGCCGCTTTCTGCGCCAGTGCCAGAGTTCAGACCCATACCTGATTGGTCGTTGTCCGCGTTTTTGTGAGAACTACACGCAGCGACTGCCAGAACAGGCAATGCCAGCATCAGCCCTTTCAGCACTTTATTCAGTTGCATCTATTCGATCCTTTTATAATTTTTTGCCATACATAGTTTTCTATGCATTACAGATACGGCGACCAGGCAGGGAACTTGACCTGTCCATCAGTTGCCGGAAGACGCGCTTTGAAGCGCCCATCAGTCGATACCAGTTGCAATACAGAACCCAGTCCTTGAGAGGAGCTGTAGATAACCATAGTGCCGTTTGGTGCGAGGCTAGGCGTTTCATCCAGGAACGTGTCCGTCAATGTTTGAACGGCTCCCGTTGCCAGATCTTGTTTAGCGATGTGCTGTGTACCGCTGGCGCTGCTCACCATGACCAGGAATTTACCATCTGCACTGACGTCAGAGTCCTGATTCTGTGAGCCTTCCCATGTCAGACGCTGAGGCGCACCGCCATTAATATTAACTTTATATACCTGAGGACGACCGCCCTGATCCGACGTAAACGCCAGGTTCTGGCTGTCCGGGAACCAGGTTGGTTCAGTATTGTTGCTACGGCCATTAGTGACCTGAGAGATCTGACCTGAACCCAGGTTCATCACATACAGGTTAAGGCTACCATCTTTAGACAACGCGAATGCCAGTTTAGACCCGTCCGGAGAGAACGCCGGAGCACCGTTGTGGCGTGGGAAAGAGGCAATCTGTTTGATGGCACTGTTTGCCAGTGTCTGTACAACCAACGCTGAACGACCGCTTTCGAAGGTCACGTAAGCCAGTTTGCTACCGTCCGGAGACCAGGCCGGAGACATCAGAGGCTCTGGTGAACGGTGAACAACAAACTGATTGTAACCATCGTAATCCGCTACACGCAGTTCGTACGGGAATTTGCCGCCGTTAGTCTGCACGATGTAAGCAATACGGGTGCGGAATGCACCTTTAACACCGGTCAGTTTTTCGAAAACTTCATCACTGGCTGTATGGGCAGAATAACGCAACCATTGTTTGGTCACTTTATACTGGTTTTGTGCCAGCACGGTGCCCGGAGCACCAGAGGTGTCAACCAACTGGTAAGAAACAACGTAGCTGCCATCGGCTGCAGGCTGAACCTGACCGATAACAACGGCATCGATGCCCAAAGCAGTCCAGGCAGCAGGTGTGACTTCTGCCGCTGAAGTTGGCTGTTGTGGCATGCGCGATGCATCAATAGGGTTAAATTTACCACTGTTGCGTAAGTCAGCAGCAACAATACCGCCAACATCTTCAGGTGGAGTACCCGGGCCCGCCCATTTGAATGGCACAACGCCAATCGGACGAGCGGTATCTACGCCCTGAGTAATTTCAATGCGAACTTCTGCATGTACTACAGATGCCCACATCATCAAAAGGCCGAACGCTACTCGAAATGCCTGCTTCATTGTATCTCCCTTATCTGGACGTATCTGCCCGCGATAATTTAGCAGAATTTTAACAAACCAACGCATACAAAACTAGAATTACACCCTGCAATCTATCGTAAAATTCTGAAAAGAAATTATTTTCATCTTTCTACGGTTTAAAATCTATCGGAGCATTTTTAAATACTTCATAGACTGCTTCAGAAGGCGGTTTCGGGAATTTCGCCTGTCGGGCCGCGGCAAGCGCTGCCTGACAAAGTGCTGGATCCCCACCTTCTGCTGACACGCTGATAAGCGAGCCATCCGGGTTCATTTTAACGCGCAACGAACAGGTTTTACCCGCATACGATGACGCGTCATAGAATCTGCTCTCAATAGCCGCCTTTATCTGGCTGCCATAGTTAGCAATATCGGCACCGGATGCACCCGCCTTTTTCTGTGTTCCTTTACCTGCCGGAGCAGAAGCCCCACCGCCCGTTGAACCTTTCGGCGCATTTTTAGAATCGGCCAGCCCGTCAAATAAGTTATTGGCGTCAGCAGATTCTTTTGCGGCAGCGGCAGCGGCCGCTTTCTTATCGGCTGCGGCTTTCTTGGCAGCTGCAGCCGCTTCAGCTTTCTTCTCAGCGGCAGCTTTGGCGTCTGCATCAGCTTGCGCTTTCGCATCGGCGGCAGCCTGAGCTTTAGCCTCTGCGGCAGCTTGTTTCTTCGCCTCAGCAGCCGCTTCTTTCTTCGCGTCAGCCTCGGCCTGTTTTTTCGCGGCCGCAGCCGCTGCGGCGGCTTCAGCTTCAGCCTGTTTCTTCGCTTCGGCTGCGGCTTTTTTCTGTGCATCAGCCTGCGCTTTTGCAGCTTCTTTCGCTGCATCGGCCTTCGCCTGAGCCGCTTCTTTTGCCGCTTCAGCTTTCGCCTGTGCGGCAGCAGCTTCGGCCTGCTTCTGTTGTTCTTTCGCCTGCTCGGCAGCCTGCTGCGCTTGTTTCTGTTGTTCAGCGGCTTGTTTCTGCTGCTGAGCCTGTTCCTGCGCCTGCTGCTTCGCATCTTCCTGTGCCTGAAGACGCTCTTTCTCAAGTTCTTTCAGGTGTTGCTGTTCTGCGGCCTGTTTCTGCTGAAGCTCTTCAGCCTGTTGCTCTGATTTTTTCTGACGCGCTGCGGCAGCACGTTGGGAATCAGCCTGTTGCTGTTGCTGACGGTTGTACTGATCGACCACGGCACTGGGATCAACCATTACGGCCGAGATATCGCTACCGCCGCCGCCACCGCTCATGCTGGTATCTTCGTCCAGCGATCCCCAAATCAACAGGGCTATAATGATGATATGCAGAACGACCGAAACAATAACGGCGCGTTTGAGCTTATCGTTTTGTTCAGTTGCAGTTGCCTTTACCAAAATAGATTTCCCAAGACAGGATTACTAAAAACCCGGGATCCTGTAGCGTCTGACTTACTCTTTTAGCAAGCCAGCGAATGCCGGGTTTCAAATAAGTGTTACAAATTACCTATCCTCAGATAGGTTGTGTCATCAATCCGACTGACTTCACGCCAGCCTGATGCAGCATATTCAGCGCCTTGATGATTTCATCATAAGGCACATCTTTCGCGCCGCCGATCAGGAATACCGTCTTCGGATTGGCCTGAATACGGCTGGTCGCTTCTGCAATAACCTGTTGTTCAGGCAGTTGTTCCATACGCTGATGATCCACCACAATGGTGTATTGACCGACGCCTGAAACTTCAACAATCACAGGCGGGTTATCATCGCTGGACACCGTCTTAGAATCCGTCGCATCAGGTAAGTCAACTTCCACACTCTGGGTAATGATCGGTGCTGTCGCCATAAAAATCAGTAACAGAACCAGCAGTACGTCCAGCAGCGGAACGATGTTGATTTCCGACTTACCTTCGCGCCGGTTACGACGACCTCGTGTACGAGCCATACTCTCCCCCTTTAGTTACTGCTGGTTTCGCGAGAGAAAGCCTGACGGTGCAGGATAGCCGTGAATTCTTCCATGAAGTTATCGTAGTTTTGCTCAAGCTTGTTCACACGCTGGTTAAGGCGGTTGTACGCCATAACCGCCGGAATAGCGGCGAACAGACCAATCGCCGTAGCAATCAGTGCTTCTGCGATACCTGGAGCAACCATTTGCAGGGTCGCTTGTTTCACGGAACCTAAACCGATAAAGGCGTGCATGATCCCCCAGACCGTACCGAATAAACCGATATACGGGCTGATGGAACCGACGGTGCCAAGGAAAGGAATGTGTGTTTCAAGGGATTCGAGTTCACGGTTAAAGGAGATGCGCATTGCACGTGAAGACCCTTCAATCACCGCCTCTGGCGCGTGGCTGTTGGCACGGTGTAAACGGGCGAATTCTTTAAAACCAGAATGGAAGATTTGCTCTGCCCCGCTCAGGGTTTCGCGACGGCCCTGGCTTTCCTGATACAGACGGGAAAGCTCAATACCGGACCAGAATTTATCTTCGAACGCTTCTGCCTCGCGGGTGGCGGCATTCAGCACTTTCGTGCGTTGAATGATGATCGCCCAGGACGCGATAGAAAAGCACACCAGGACAAGCATAATCAGCTTGACCAGGATGCTGGCCTTCAAAAATAAATCAAGAATGTTCATGTCAGTCACTGCTTAAACTCCGCGACAATAGACTTAGGAAGCGCTCGGGGCTTCATTTGGTGTGGATCAATGCATGCAATCAACACTTCTGCAGAACTCAGAAGGTTTCCATGCGAATCAAGAATTCGTTGTGCAAAAGTAAGAGAAGCTCCGCGAATGGACGTAATCTCACTCTGAACATCCAGCAAGTCATCTAAGCGAGCTGGTGCAAAGTATTCGACCGTCATGCGGCGGACAGCAAAAGCGACGTGTTCTCCCAGCAACTGCTGCTGGTGAAAATTGCGTTGGCGCAACATCTCTGTGCGAGCCCTTTCAAAAAAGGCGACGTATCGGGCATGGTAGACCACACCTCCCGCGTCTGTGTCTTCGTAATAGACACGAACCGGCCATCGGAACAACGAATTACTCACTCTACATCCCGTAATGCAATTTGACGGCACTACTATACGCAAGAGAATTGGGGTTGGGAATGGGTTGCAATGCTGGAACGAAAATAATTATGGGCCGGAGCGGCCCATAGGAAGATTACTGTAAATCTGTGTATTTTTAAGACGATAAAAGTCAGCTGAAGAAGTAAAACAAACCCGCAGCCAGTGCAATCATCGCCAGTAACGGTGAAAAAAATGATTTCCACACCGAATTTCTCGGACGAAAACCCAGACCGTGAATAACACCGCTACAAACAGCCCATATCAGAATGAGCCCGTGCCACACTTCCAGCTGGCTGGTCGACGAAGCAAACATGCCCGGTTTCCAGAAAACACAACCGGCAAGCAGCAGCGACATCACAAGGGAAAGGGCCCGCAAGGGGCCCTTGTCTGTGACGGCGTAAACTTTATCCGCGATCACACTCATTGTTACTTCTCTTCTTTTGCAGCTTTGTTGGCTTCGCTGTGCTCAAGCGCCAGCGCGGTCATGATACCAAATGAGCAGGCCAGCAAGGTGCCGAGGATCCAGGCAAAATACCACATGGTTTTCTCCTTAATACAGCGAATGCTTGTTGTTCTCGATGTACGTTTTATCGAGGCGACCGAACATCTTGTAATACGCCCATGAGGTGTAAATCAGGATGATTGGCACAAAAATACACGCTACGACGGTCATCACTCTCAACGTCAGTAAGGTAGACGTTGCGTCCCACATGGTCAGGCTGACGTTAGGATCAGTGATTGACGGCATGACGAACGGGAACATAGTGATACCGGCCGTCAGGATCACACAGGCGATAGTCAGTGAGTTACTGACGAAAGCCAGAGCCGCTTTATTCAAACGGGAGAACAGGATTGTCAGCAGCGGCAGAATCACACCCAGTGCAGGAATAGCCCACAGAGCAGGGATCTTGTTGAAGTTAGCCAACCATGCGCCCGCTTCATGAGAAACCGTTTTGTGCAGCGGATTTGACGGGCCCGCGTGATCCAGTACGGAAGTCACGGTGAAGCCATCAATCCCTTTAACCAGCCAGATGCCCGCCAGCAGGAAGCAGACCATCATGATCAGCGCAGAAATCTGCGAGGCATTACGGGTACGCAGATGCAGTTCGCCGACAGTACGCATTTGCAGATACGTTGCGCCCTGCGTAATCAGCATGGTCAGGCTGACCAGACCGGCCAGAATACCAAACGGATTCAGCAGCTGAATCAGGTTACCGGTATAGAACAGACGCAGGTCGGTATCAATGTGGAACGGCACGCCCTGTAACAGGTTACCGAAGGCCACACCAAAGACCAGCGATGGCACGAAGCTCCCAATGAAGATGCCCCAGTCCCACATTCCACGCCAGCGCGCGTTATCCAGTTTTGAACGGTAGTCAAAGCCCAGCGGACGGAAGAACAATGCGCACAGCACCAGAACCATCGCCGCATAAAAACCCGAGAACGCTGCTGCATAAACCATCGGCCACGCAGCAAATAACGCACCACCGGCGGTGATCAGCCAGACCTGGTTACCGTCCCAGTGCGGGGCGATCGCATTGATCATGATCCGGCGATCTGTATCGGTTTTACCGATGATCCGTACCAGAATCCCCACACCCATATCAAATCCATCGGTGACCGCGAAGCCGATAAACAGCACGCCAATCAGCGCCCACCAAATGAACCGTAAACTTTCATAATCGAACATAGTCGGACTCCCTAATTACTGAGCTTGCTCAAGCGGGGCTGAAGGTTTTTCAAAATGATAGCGCCCTGTTTTCAGGCTGCTTGGCCCCAGGCGTACATATTTGAACATCAGGAACATCTCAGCGACCAGGAACAGGGTGTACAAGCCGCAGATCAGGATCATTGATGACAGCACATCACCGACGGTCAAAGAAGAGTGCGCAATGGCCGTTGGTAAGACCTCACCAATTGCCCATGGCTGACGGCCGTATTCCGCAACGAACCAGCCAGACTCAACCGCAATCCATGGCAGTGGCAGGCCAAACAACACGGCACGATGCAGCCAGCGTTTTTCGCCAATTTTGCCCCGAACCACTGCGAAGAATGACAATCCAATCAGAACCAGCATCAGGACGCCGCAGGCAACCATGATACGGAATGCGAAGTACAGAGGCAGAACGCGCGGAATAGAATCTTTCGTCGCTTTCTGGATTTGTGCGTCTGTCGCATCAGTCACTTTGTCGGTATAGCGTTTCAGCAACATACCGTAGCCCAAGTCTTGCTTGGTTTTTTCAAAGTCACTGCGAACGGTCGGATCAGTATTCCCTGCGCGTAACTCTTCCAGCAGGTTGTACGCTTTCATCCCGTTACGGATACGCACTTCGTGTTGCGCCATCAGGTCTCTCAGACCAGTCACCGGCGTATCCACAGAACGCGTTGCAATCAGGCCGAGCAGGTAAGGAATCTGAATGGAGTATTCATTTTCCATTTTGTCCTGATTTGGCAGGCCGAACAGCGTGAAGCTGGCCGGTGCAGGTTGGGTATCCCACTCTGCTTCGATTGCCGCCAGTTTGGTTTTCTGTACGTCACCCATTTCGTAACCGGATTCATCACCCAGCACGATAACAGACAGTACAGCCGCCAGACCAAAGCTTGCCGCGATTGCAAAAGAGCGTTTTGCAAAGCCCACATCGCGACCTTTCAGCAGGTAGTAAGAGCTGATAGCCAGAACGAACATCGCACCTGTCACATAACCGGATGCAACGGTGTGTACGAATTTAACCTGCGCAACCGGGTTCAGAACCAGCTCGGAGAAGCTGACCATTTCCATGCGCATGGTTTCGTAGTTGAAGGTAGAAGCAATCGGGTTTTGCATCCAGCCGTTCGCCACCAGGATCCACAAAGCAGACAAGTTTGAGCCAAGGGCAACAAACCAGGTAACCGCCATGTGCTGAACTTTAGACAGGCGATCCCAACCGAAGAAGAAGAGGCCGACTAGTGTTGATTCCAGGAAGAACGCCATCAAACCTTCAATCGCCAAAGGCGCACCGAAGATATCACCGACGTAATGTGAGAAATATGACCAGTTAGTCCCGAACTGGAATTCCATGGTTAAACCGGTAGCAACGCCAATTGCAAAGTTAATTGCAAAAAGCTTGCCCCAGAATTTGGTCATATCTTTATAGATTTGTTTGCCGGAAAGCACATACACCGTTTCCATAATTGCCAGTATAAACGCCATACCCAGCGTTAATGGGACAAATAGGAAATGGTACATGGCTGTTAAAGCAAACTGTAAACGCGACAGTTCAACGATATCAAACATCTTGACCCCTTGCTCCTCGGAGGAAGACCCCAAATTGCGATCTTTGACGAACCGGTTGCCGGAACGCCTCATGACTACCAGTATTTAAATGTGTGTAGAACAGAAATGCAGAGTTCAGCTGAGTGAAGCCGTTCAAGGCATTCTGATACCCGGAAAAGACGCGGCCAGCGAGCCTCTAAGAGGCTGATGAACGGGAAAATCTCGGGGAAAAGTAAACATACAAAAAAACTGATGTTACAGGACCATTATGTTACGCCAGTAATCCCACACATTAAATAGGTTTTTTAGTGACCCAAAGCGGATTTCCGCGTACAGGTCAATTTAACGACAAAACAGTGCAGGTTGCCGTAATTGATCTGACGCAATTTAAGCCCATCTCATTGTTTATTTCTATAATATCTACATCAATTTCTGAAAAAATATTTCAGGATGTTAACCGTTGGTTTCACTGATCTTTAATGGTGTATTTATTGTTAATTTGTTGTGTTTTTATGGTTGTGCTAAATATCTAAATCGCTACCTTTTAAAACCCATTTATTAACTTTTTATTTCCAATGAACCTATCGTGCTCTGTTAATAAATATAGCTCATATCGGCGATTGTTAAATATTTAGCTTAAAAATAAAAAAGGCCACCCGAAGGTGGCCAACATGTCGAATCGTTAAGTCATATGAAATGACTCAGGTCACGCCGGAACATGGCCCGGCGCGACGGACAATACTTACTGTGACAGAACGGATTTCACGGCTTCGCCGATATCGGCCAGGCTGCGAACAGTCTTCACGCCAGCAGCTTCCAGTGCTGCAAACTTCTCGTCAGCCGTGCCTTTACCACCGGCAATGATGGCGCCTGCGTGGCCCATACGTTTGCCTTTAGGCGCAGTCACACCCGCGATGTAGCCTACAACCGGTTTGGTTACGTGTGCTTTGATGTACGCAGCCGCTTCTTCTTCAGCATTCCCGCCGATTTCACCGATCATGACGATCACTTCAGTCTGCGGATCTTCCTGGAACAGTTTCAGGATATCGATGAAGTTAGAGCCCGGGATCGGGTCGCCGCCGATACCGACGCAGGTAGACTGACCGTAGCCGTAATCTGTAGTCTGTTTAACGGCTTCATAGGTCAGCGTACCAGAGCGTGAAACGATACCCACTTTGCCCGGCAGGTGAATATGGCCAGGCATGATGCCGATTTTGCATTCGCCAGGGGTGATCACGCCCGGGCAGTTTGGCCCGATCATCACGGCATCGCTTTGATCCAGTTTCACTTTAACCACCAGCATATCCAGCGTCGGGATGCCTTCTGTGATACAGATGATCAGTTTGATGCCTGCATCCAGCGCTTCCAGAATGGAATCTTTGCAGAATGGCGCGGGAACATAAATAACAGAAGCCGTCGCGCCGGTAGTCTCAACCGCTTCGCGAACGGTGTTGAACACTGGCAGACCCAGATGCTCGGTGCCGCCTTTGCCTGGCGTCACGCCGCCAACCATTTTTGTGCCGTAAGCGATGGCTTGTTCGGAGTGGAAAGTCCCCTGGCTACCGGTGAAACCCTGGCAGATAACTTTGGTGTTCTTGTTGATTAAAATCGACATTATTTCCCCTCCACTGCCGCGACAACTTGTTGAGCCGCATTCGTCAGGCTGGTCGCTGCAATGATGTTCAAACCGCTGTCTGCCAGTTTTTTGGCACCCAGCTCGGCATTGTTACCTTCAAGACGCACCACAACCGGCACGCTGACGCCCACTTCTTCCACCGCACCGATGATACCGTCGGCGATCAGGTCGCAACGAACGATACCGCCGAAGATGTTCACGAAGACGGCTTTCACTTTTTCATCGGACAGGATGATTTTGAAGGCTTCTGTTACGCGTTCTTTGGTCGCACCGCCGCCAACATCCAGGAAGTTAGCCGGTTCGCCACCGTGCAGTTTCACGATGTCCATGGTACCCATTGCCAGACCGGCACCGTTCACCATGCAACCGATGTTGCCGTCGAGCGCAACGTAGTTCAGTTCCCACTGCGCTGCCTGAGATTCGCGGGCATCTTCCTGGCTGTAATCGCGCATTTCACGCAATTCTGGCTGACGGAACAATGCGTTGCCGTCTGCGCCCAGTTTGCCGTCGAGGCAGATCAGGTCGCCAGCGGTGGTCACTACCAGCGGGTTGATTTCGATGAGCGCCAGGTCGCGTTCTAAGAAGATGTTCGCCAGACCCATGAAGATCTTGGTGAACTGCTGAACCTGCTTACCGGTCAGGCCCAGTTTGAATGCCAGTTCACGGCCCTGATAAGGCTGCGGACCTGCCAGCGGATCCAGTGCAACTTTGTGGATCAGGTGTGGCGTTTCTTCAGCCACTTTCTCGATTTCCACGCCGCCTTCAGTAGACGCCATGAACACCACGCGTCGTGAGCTGCGGTCTACCACAGCGCCGAGGTACAATTCTTTGTCGATGTCTGTCGCGGATTCAACCAGGATCTGGTTAACCGGCTGACCCAGTGCATCTGTCTGGTAAGTCACCAGACGTTTACCCAGCCAGTGTTCAGCGAAAGCACGAATTTCTTCTTTGCTTTTCACGACTTTCACGCCGCCCGCTTTACCGCGACCACCGGCATGAACCTGACATTTTACCACCCACGGACCGGCACCGATTTTCGAAGCAGCCTCTTCCGCTTCACGCGGCGTGGAACAGGCGAAGCCCGTTGGTGCTGGCAGGCCGTAGCGCAGGAACAGCTGTTTCGCCTGATACTCGTGTAAATTCATGATGTTCTATCCATTCTTTAGTAGGAAGGCTTATCAGGGCACAGCGGGCTGTGCCACAGATTTTTACGATCTCTATTTCTTTCGTTCCGCGGGGGACTAAACGTCCAGCAGCAGACGAGCCGGATCTTCCAGCATTTCTTTAATGGTCACCAGGAAGCCGACCGATTCCCGGCCATCAACCAGACGGTGATCGTAGGACAGTGCCAGATACATCATTGGCAAGATCACAACCTGACCGTTCACCGCCATCGGACGATCTTTAATGGCATGCATGCCCAGAATTGCACTCTGCGGTGGGTTGATAATCGGGGTCGACATCAGTGAGCCGAAGACGCCGCCGTTGGTCACAGTAAAGTTACCGCCGGTCAGTTCTTCCACTTTCAGTTTGCCGTCACGGCCTTTGATCGCCAGCTCTTTGATTTGCTTTTCGATGTCAGCCATACCCAGCGTATCCACATCGCGCAGAACCGGCGTTACCAGGCCGCGTGGCGTAGAAACGGCGATGCTCACGTCGAAATAGTTGTGGTAAACCACATCATCGCCATCAATAGAAGCGTTCACTTCCGGATAGCGTTTCAGCGCTTCAACCACAGCTTTCAGATAGAAAGACATGAAGCCCAGACGCACGCCGTGACGTTTTTCGAAACCATCACCGTACTGCTTACGCAGATCCATGATTGGCTTCATGTTGATTTCGTTGAAGGTTGTCAGCATTGCGGTGCTGTTTTTCGCTTCAAGCAGACGCTCAGCAACACGCTTACGCAGACGGGTCATCGGGACTCGTTTTTCGCTGCGTGAACCCAGAGCCGGTGCGGCGCTGGTCGCGGCAGGAGCCGCGGCTGGTGCAGCCGCAGGTTTCGCGTCTTTGGCTTTCGCCAGGTGTTGCTCGACATCTTCACGGGTCAGACGACCACCAACACCGCTGCCTTTGATCGCGTTGGCATCCAGAGAATGCTCGGCAATCAGACGGCGGATTGCCGGGCTGAGTGCGTCGTTGCTTTCTTCTTCCAGAGCGGCGGTATGGCGTGCAGCAGGAGTCGCTTCTTTATCGGAGCTTTTCTCAGTGCTTGGCTTGCCGGAGCTGTTACCCGGACGAATGCGCGCCAGAATCTGACGGGAAATGACCGTTGCGCCTTCATCTTCGATAATGCTGTCCAGAATACCGGCTTCACTTGCCGGCACTTCCAGAACCACTTTATCGGTTTCAATTTCTACCAGTACATCGTCACGCTCAACGCTGTCGCCCGGTTTTTTATGCCAGGTTGCAACCGTCGCATCTGCCACGGATTCAGGAAGGTCAGGGACCAGAATATCTACGCTACTCATTATAAATCCTTCTTATGTTCCATAGTGTTAACTCACGCCAACGCGTTATTTAACGTTCAGCGCATCGTTAACCAGATCTTGCTGTTGCTTCTGGTGAACGGACATGTAACCCACTGCCGGAGAAGCAGAGGCCGGACGTCCTGCGTAACGTAAAGAAGCCCCGAAAGGAATCACTTCACGGAAGTTGTGCTGGCTGCAATACCACGCGCCCTGGTTCAGCGGCTCTTCCTGACACCAGACGAAATCATGAACGTGTGAGAATTTCTCAAGCACTTCCTGAATCGCTTTGTGCGGGAACGGGTACAGCTGCTCGATGCGGACAATCGCCACGTCGGTTTGCTCGTTTTTGCGACGCTGTTCCAGCAGGTCGTAGTACACCTTGCCTGAGCACATCACCACGCGCTTAACCTGTTTTGGATCCAGTTCGTCTACTTCACCAATCGCTGGCAGGAAGCTGCCGTTGGCCAGTTCATCGAGCGTAGAAACCGCCAGAGGATGACGCAACAGAGACTTCGGCGACATGACGATCAGAGGACGGCGCATACCGCGCAACGCCTGACGACGGATCATGTGGTAAACCTGCGCCGGGGTCGACGGGATACAAACCTGCATGTTTTGCTCAGCGCAAAGTTGCAGATAGCGTTCCAGACGCGCGGAGGAGTGCTCCGGCCCCTGCCCTTCGTAACCGTGCGGCAGCAACATCACCAGACCACACATGCGGCCCCATTTCTGTTCGCCGGAGCTGATGAACTGGTCGATAACCACCTGCGCACCGTTGGCGAAATCGCCGAACTGCGCTTCCCAGATGGTCAGCGTACGCGGCTCAGCCGTGGCATAACCGTATTCAAACGCCAGCACCGCTTCTTCGGAAAGAACGGAATCCCATACGTTGAACTCGCCCTGGCTGTTATGGATATTAGCCAGCGGCACGTATACGGAACCATTTTTCTGATTGTGGATCACAGCATGACGGTGGAAGAAGGTGCCGCGACCGGTATCTTCACCCGACAGACGGATTGGAATGCCTTCATCAACCAGCGTAGCGTACGCCAGATTTTCCGCGCCGCCCCAGTCGAATTTCTTATTACCTTCGGCCATCTCGTTACGGTCGCCGTAAATCTTGGCAACGCGTGACTGCATTTCGATAGCATCCGGCACATGGCTGACGCGGCGCGCCAGTTCCTGCAGGCGTTTCAGCTCAACCTTGTTTGGGTAAGCTTCATCCCACTCGTGGTTCAGATACGGTGACCAGGTGAACGTGTGCATGTCATTCTGACGCCACTCCTCCACCACACACTCTCCCGCATCCAGCGCATCACGATACAAATTGACCATTTCCGTGGCATCTTCGAGACTGGCCACGTTTTGCTCGGTCAGAATGTCAGCATAAATTTTACGCGGCGTCGGGTGCTTCTTGATCTTGTTATACATCAGTGGCTGGGTTGCGCTCGGTTCGTCGGCCTCGTTATGGCCGTGGCGACGGTAGCAAACCAGATCGATCATGACGTCACGTTTAAAGGTGTTACGGAAATCCAATGCCAGGCGGGTCACGAAAGCCACCGCTTCAGGGTCATCGGCATTGACGTGGAAAATCGGCGCCTGCACCATTTTCGCGATATCAGTACAGTAATCGGTGGAACGCGCATCTTTCGGATTCGAGGTGGTGAAGCCCACCTGGTTATTGATGACGATACGCACGGTACCGCCCACTTCATAACCGCGTGCCAGCGACATGTTCAGGGTTTCCTGAACCACACCCTGACCGGTAATCGCCGCATCACCGTGAATAGTGATTGGCAGAACCATATTGCTGCGTGCTTCGTCCAGACGATCACGACGGGCACGAACAGAACCGATCACCACCGGGCTCACGATTTCCAGGTGCGACGGGTTAAACGCCAGCGCCAGGTGAACCATTCCGCCTTCGGTTTCCACATCGGACGAATAGCCCATGTGGTATTTCACGTCACCGGTGCCCAGATGTTCTTTATGTTTGCCGGAGAATTCGTCAAACAAGTCCTGAGGTTTTTTCCCCAGTACGTTGATCAGCACGTTCAGACGGCCACGGTGCGCCATACCCAGCACCACTTCACGCGTTCCGTTTTTGCCTGCATGACGGATCATGTCTTTCAGCATCGGAACCAGCGCATCGCCACCTTCAAGAGAGAAGCGTTTTGCACCGGGGAATTTCGCGCCCAGATAACGCTCCAGACCTTCTGCTGCGGTCAGTTCTTTCAGGAACGTTTTCTTCTCGTCATTGGTGAATTTCGCACGACCGGCCACGGATTCGACGCGCTGTTGGATCCAGCGTTTCTCTTCGGTGTTGGTGATGTGCATGTATTCCACACCAATGGAACCGCAATAGGTTTGCTTCAGGGCTTTATACAGCTCGCCGAGCTGCATGGTTTCCTTGCCAATGGCAAAAGAACCGACGTTGAAGGTTTCCTGGAAATCAGCTTCAGTCAGATGATGGAACGCAGGATCCAGATCCGGTACATCGTCCAGTTTCCACAGGCCGAGGGGATCAAGGTTCGCGTTCTGATGACCACGGAAGCGGAAGGCATTGATTAACTGCAACACCTTAACTTGCTTGGCATCCGTTTCAGGATCGCTGATGGAGGAATTGTAACGTGACGCATCTTTCGCCAGGCGGCGGAAGTAGTCGCGAGTTTGAGAATGGAGTTGCTCTGGTTTCACACCCACTGTTGGTAGCTGTTTAAAAATCGAACGCCAGCTATCGTCAACGGAACCAGGATCGGTTAAGTAGTCTTCATAGAGTTGTTCTATGTAAGACTGGTTCGCACCCGCCAGATAGGAGGAATCCAGCCAGGCCTTCATTGCGCCGTTCTGCATCGTGATCCCTTAAGCTTTGAAGCTTTAGTTTTCGCCGTGGTTAATAATATTGACCGTGATACACCGCGGTAAAACGGTTTTCCATACTAAAACAGTTCGTTGGTTGAGCGTTTGGCTCTTCAAGGAACCTTCAGAAATCCGCCAGATGCGTGACTGATTTTTGAAGTTGCCCTGCTTCTTTATCCCTTTTTTCCATCCCCCTGATTTTTACCCGGCTATCTTACTCCTGTCAGGCGCAACTTTGTTGCACTTGTTGCTACTTTGTTATTAAAAAATTACTTATTTGCTATCAAAGCCTCAGTTACGGCATTTGTAACTAAAGAAAGCGAAACCAAAAGCGGGTAAATAACAGCGGGAACCTGAGTTCCCGCTGATGGCATCACCTTATGAACTCAGGCGCCCCGCTGTAGCAGCATCGATTTGATATGGCCGATCGCTTTCGTCGGGTTCAAACCTTTAGGGCACACACTCACACAGTTCATGATGCTGTGGCAGCGGAATACGCTGAAAGCATCGTTCAGATCGTCGAGGCGCGGTTGCGTTTCGGTATCGCGGCTGTCGATGAGGAAACGGTAAGCGGCCAGAAGGCCAGCCGGACCGACAAATTTGTCCGGATTCCACCAGAACGAAGGACAGGAGGTTGAGCAGCAGGCGCAGAGAATACATTCGTATAATCCGTCGAGCTTTTCACGGTCATCCGGCATCTGCAAATGCTCACGCGCCGGAGGATTTTTCCCATCATTCAACAGGTAAGGCTTAATCTTCTCATACTGCTTATAGAATTGTCCCATGTCCACAACAAGGTCACGCACAACAGGCAACCCAGGCAACGGACGGATAACAATTTTCTTGTTGCCATTACGCAGCGTCGAAACCGGCGTGATACACGCCAGACCGTTTTTACCGTTCATGTTCACGCCGTCAGACCCGCAAACACCTTCACGGCATGAGCGGCGGAAAGCCAGCGTCGGATCCTGTTCTTTCAGCAAAATCAGCGCGTCGAGCAACATCATATCGCGCCCTTCTTTGGCTTCCAGCACGTAATCCTTCATGTACGGAACATCATCGACGTCCGGGTTGTAGCGATAAATCGAAAATTCAATTTTCATAATCTGTTTCCGCTCCGCCCTAGTAAGTACGCGCTTTCGGCGGGAACGCCGCGCGAAGCTTAGGCTGCATGTTCACCTCACGGCGGGTCATGCTTTCTGTTTCCGGCTGATACAGCGTATGGCACAGCCAGTTCGCATCATCACGTTCAGGGAAGTCGAAGCGGCTGTGAGCGCCACGGCTTTCTGTACGGTAGTTTGCGGAGACAGCCGTTGAGAACGCAGTTTCCATCAGGTTATCCAGCTCCAGACACTCCACGCGCTGGGTGTTGAATTCTGAGGAGGTATCATCCAGACGCGCGCTTTTCAGGCGTTCACGGATTACTTTCAGCTCTTCCAGACCTTTCGCCATCGCATCCCCTTCGCGGAAGACCGAGAAGTTATTCTGCATGCACGATTGCAGGTCTTTACGGATAGCCACCGGATCTTCACCCGAACGGGTGTTGTTCCAGCGGTTCAGACGCTCCAGAGACACATCGATATCGTCCTGAGACGCATCGCGGCTTGCGCCCTGCTCCTGAATGGATTCCTGCAAGTGCATACCGGCTGCACGGCCAAAGACCACCAGATCGAGCAGTGAGTTACCGCCGAGACGGTTGGCACCGTGAACGGAAACGCAGGCAATTTCGCCGACCGCGAACAGGCCGGGGATCACTTCATCCTGACCCTGTGCGTTCACACGCAGCGCCTGACCGGTCACTTTGGTCGGAATGCCGCCCATCATATAGTGGCAAGTTGGGATAACAGGGATCGGCTCTTTAACCGGATCGACGTGCGCAAAGGTACGCGACAATTCCAGAATACCCGGCAGACGGGATTCCAGAACGTCTTTACCCAGATGATCGAGTTTCAGTTTGGCGTGCGGGCCCCACGGACCTTCGCAGCCACGGCCTTCACGGATTTCGATCATGATGGAACGCGCCACCACATCACGACCCGCCAGGTCTTTGGCATTCGGCGCATAACGTTCCATGAAACGTTCGCCATCTTTATTGAGCAGATAACCACCTTCACCACGGCAGCCTTCTGTTACCAGAACGCCGGCACCGGCAATGCCGGTCGGGTGGAACTGCCACATTTCCATATCCTGCACCGGCACACCTGCACGCAATGCCATGCCCACGCCGTCGCCGGTATTAATGTGCGCATTGGTGGTGGACTGATAAATACGGCCTGCACCGCCGGTTGCCAGCACGGTCGCTTTGGCTTTGAAGTAAACAACTTCACCGGTTTCGATACAAATTGCGGTACACCCGACGATCGCGCCGTCCTGGTTTTTCACTAAATCCAGTGAATACCATTCGGAGAAAATCGTGGTGTGGTTTTTCAGGTTTTGCTGATACAGCGTGTGCAGCAAGGCGTGACCGGTACGGTCGGCTGCTGCCGCGGTACGTGCCGCCTGCTCGCCGCCGAAGTTCTTCGACTGGCCGCCAAACGGACGCTGATAAATACGGCCATCATCAAGACGGGAGAAAGGCAATCCCATGTGTTCGAGTTCCAGAATCGCTTCCGGCCCGGTTTTACACATATATTCAATGGCGTCCTGATCACCGATGTAGTCGGAACCTTTTACGGTGTCGTACATATGCCATTCCCAGTCATCCTCATGCGTGTTACCCAGCGCAACGGTAATACCGCCCTGAGCAGACACCGTATGGGAGCGGGTCGGGAAGACTTTGGAAATCAGGGCGCAGGACAGGCCCTGTTGTGAAATCTGTAACGCGGCACGCATACCGGCGCCACCTGCACCGATAACGACAGCATCAAACTCTCTGACTGGCAGATTCATTTACTACGCTCCCCAAACAACAATTGTTCCGTAAAGTAGGTAAACCACTAACGTGACGACGATGGCCAGTTGCAGCACCAGTCGGACAGCCAGCGGTTTGACATAGTCCGTTAACACCTGCCACATGCCGATCCACGCATGAATCAAAATCGACAGCAATGCCAGCAGTGTGAATACTTTCGTGATGGAGGAAGAGAAGAAGCCATGCCAGACATCAAAAGTCAGTTCCTGAGCCAGAACCACAAAGCCCAGAATATAAAGGATGTACAAGGTGAGGATGATCGCGGAAGCACGCAGTAACAGCCAGTCGTGCACACCATTGCGTCCCAATGCAGAAACGTTGCTTACCATACGAGGACTCCAGCCAGAATTGACAGCACGACGGTCAGACCGATTGCCACCTGGGCAGAACGGGTACCGGCAGCCAAACTCTCTTCGATATAGCCAAAATCCATCAGCAAGTGGCGGACGCCACCGCAAACGTGATAGGCCAGCGCAGTGAGTATTCCCCAAAAGATGAATTTGACGAAGAAGCTATTCATGATGGCCGCAGCCTGTGCAAACCCTTCAGGAGAAGAGAGAGACAAACCTAACAGCCAGAGGAGGATACCGACGGCGACGAAGGTTATTACGCCAGAGACTCGGTGTAAAATGGACGCTATCGCAGTAACGGGAAACCGGATCGTTTGCAGATCCAGATTGACAGGTCTTTGTTTTTTCACGGTTTTGCCCACACAGCTCTTATTATTTTACTTCCTCCGGCCCGGAGCAGTATGTCAGACAGCATCTATCCTTCGTTCTTTGCGCCGCTGGTGCGTTGGCTGCGTTTACTCACCCTAATCACTGACTGGAGTCAGCTCATAGGGACTCGTTCGCTTGCCGCCTTCCCGCAACGCAAATGACCTGGATATATCAGAGCTAAAAGCTCAACTTCTCCCGCGCTCAAACAACGACATCCGATGTGCTTAAACGGCGCGATAGTCAATTTTCAAAGCCGTAACGTAAAGGCCAGGAAAATGATGCTGGGTGCTCCTACTTCGGATTGCCCGGAGACCTTGTAGGAGTATAGGTTGATCACATTCTTATTACAATTGCCCTACAAATGCTTTATTCACATTTCTTTTAAACAGTGAGTTAGCTCTCATTTTCCATAAAAGGCACAAAATAAATTATCTAGTTTGACATTTGATCAACATTTCCATTACATATGAGCTATCCCTATAGGACTGTGATACTGAGCACATACCGGCTGACACCAACCGCACCAAAAAGGTGAAAGTCTCTGAAGAATCAGTGGATCACACAATCGTGATGCAGGGTCTTCCCTGTAGCCCCAAGTTATGCAAAAGTGGGGATTGTGTAAATCCTCATACTCTTCACAGGTACTGAGCGACAGAACAGTAATGATTTACCGAATCGTTAACAACGATGAAACGCCGCTTGTTGGTCACAGAGCAGTCTGAGACTGCAATTCGACTCAGCTCTACGTTCCCTCCCCATCCGATCGCAGAGTTAAGGCTGACAATAATAATGACCTTTCAAGGCGTCGCTTCCAGGCATTTCTGTTGTTACTGATTTTTAAAAATAAGGCGCTAAGGAGACTGTAAATGGCTGATAAGAAAGCGACACTTACCCTACAAGGTCACGACCCGATTGAACTGAGCGTGCTCACCGGCTCGTTGGGTCAGGATGAAATTGATATCCGTACCCTCGGTTCAAAAGGTCTTTTTACCTATGACCCCGGTTTCACCTCTACTGCATCCTGCGAATCCAAAATCACCTATATCGACGGTGACGAAGGTATTCTGTTACACCGCGGCTTCCCGATTGACCAGCTTGCGCAAGAGTCAACCTTCCTGGAAGTCAGCTACCTGCTGCTGAACGGCGAAGCGCCAACCCCGGAGCAGTTCGAAGAATTTAAAACTAATGTGACCCGTCACACTATGGTTCACGAGCAGATCACCCGCCTGTTCCACGGTTTCCGTCGTGACTCTCACCCGATGGCCGTACTGTGCGGCGTGACCGGCGCACTGGCGGCGTTTTATCACGACTCCATTGATGTCGAAAACGAACGTCACCGCGAAATCGCCGCTTACCGTCTGCTGTCCAAAATGCCGACCGTCGCCGCGATGTGTTACAAATATTCTATCGGCCAGCCGTTTGTGTATCCGCGCAACGACCTGTCTTATGCCGGTAACTTCCTGCACATGATGTTCTCCACGCCGTGTGAAGAATATAAAGTGAACCCGATTCTGGAACGCGCGATGGATCGTATTTTGATCCTGCACGCTGACCACGAGCAGAACGCGTCGACATCTACCGTGCGTACCGCCGGTTCTTCTGGCGCTAACCCGTTCGCCTGTATCGCAGCCGGTATCGCTTCCCTGTGGGGACCTGCGCACGGCGGCGCTAACGAAGCCGCGTTGAAAATGCTGGAAGAAATCAGCAGCGTGGATCACATCCCGGAATTCGTAAAACGTGCGAAAGACAAAAATGATTCTTTCCGCCTGATGGGCTTCGGTCACCGTGTTTACAAAAACTACGACCCGCGCGCCACTGTAATGCGTGAAACCTGTCATGAAGTGCTGAAAGAGCTGGATCTGAAAGACAACCTGCTGGAAGTAGCGATGGAGCTGGAACATATCGCGCTGAACGACCCGTACTTCATCGAGAAAAAACTGTATCCGAACGTCGATTTCTATTCAGGCATCATCCTGAAAGCCATGGGCATTCCGTCGTCCATGTTTACCGTGATCTTCGCGATGGCGCGTACCGTTGGCTGGATTGCTCACTGGAGCGAAATGCACCAGGACGGCATCAAAATCGCCCGTCCTCGTCAGCTTTACACCGGCTACGACAAACGCGATTTCCATTCTCAGCTGAAAAAATAAGTTCTGATTACTCAGACTTTAAAGGCTCCCGCGGGAGCCTTTTTCATTTCAACGTTTTCATCACACCTGACAAACCGGGCACCAGAAAAATGGCCGTGATGACACGCTGGATTTCGCTATCGGATCGCCACAGCGCTCGCAGGGTTTCCCCGTCCGCCCGAAAACTTTAAAACGAAACAGCGCACCGTGATGCACATTTTCATCCATTGTACCGCGCGTGGCGTAGGACAAACGCGCGACGGACAAACAGGCATCTGCCAGTGCATCCAGCTCTGCGTCATTCAGTTCATTCGGTTTATGGTCGGGCAGCAATTTTGCCAGCCACAGAATTTCCGCCCGCAGATAATTTCCTAATCCGGCCAGAAATGCCTGATCAAGCAACATCCCGCCGAGCTGACGGTTGCGGAATTTCGGCGAAAGTAACCGCTCACGAACCTGAGCGACGGTCAGGGTTTCATCCAGCACGTCCGGCCCGATACGTTGCAGGAACGGATGATTTTCAATTTCCGCCGTATCGTAAAGCCCGATCTCAGACGCGCTGTACAGCAAGATCGCCGCATCCGTGGTTTCGAGTTTTACCCGCAGCGAACGCTTGGTTTCCTTCGGGGTTTCACCGGCCTGAATAACCCGCCAGACGCCATAAAGCTGGTTGTGGCTGTAGAGCGTCAGGCCATTGGAAAAGTGCGTCAGCAACGCTTTTCCGCGGGTTTCAATCGCCGTAATTTTGGTACCACGTAATGCGGACTGGTAAGGCTTCAGATTAGGGAAAGCAAACCAGACATCCGTGAGCGGCTTGTTCACCACCGCAGCTGCCAGCAAATCGGCAGCGCGGCGGATTTCAGGACCTTCAGGCATCAGTGAGTCGCACCCTCGGCAATTTTCAAATCCTGCTCAGTATGCAGCGCGATAGCAATTGTCAGCTCAAGCGCATTCAGCACAGTGTGAACTGACATACTCGGCGCGCCCGGATGCTTCGCCGCCTGCTCCGGCAGATAAGGAATATGGATAAAACCGCCCTTCACCACTTTGCACGACGGCTGGGCAAGACGATGCAGCAGGCCATACATAATGTGATTACACACATAGGTGCCTGCCGTTTGCGAGACAGAAGCCGGAATACCGGATTCGCGTAACCCGTTCACAATGGTTTTGATCGGCAAGGTGGAGAAATACGCGGCTGGGCCGTCGGCGACAATCGTCTCATCCACCGGCTGATTGTTATCGTTATCAGGGATACGCGCATCGTTGATGTTTATCGCCACGCGTTCGATGCTGAAATCACTGCGACCGCCCGCCTGCCCGACGCAAATCACCATTTCAGGCTGCACTTCATCAATAGCGACATTCAGCGCGTCGATAGCTTTGCCAAACACGCACGGCAACTGGCGAACCACAATTTTCGCCCCGGACAGCTCCAGATCGCCCAACTGCTTCACCACTTCCCAGGACGGATTAATTTTTTCACCATCAAACGGCTCAATACCGGTGACTAAGACTTTACGCATAGGTATTCCCCTGATTTTGCTGAAGTCAGCCTGCGCTGACCTGAATATCCCGCTCACCAAACGCTTCGCGCAGACGGCGCGCAAAGGTCAGTGCATGCTCACCGTCGCCATGAAGGCAGACAGTATCGGCGCTGACCGGCACCCAGACGCCTTCGCGGCTGAGTACTTTCTGTTCCCGCACCATCGCCAGCGTCTGATCCAGCGCCAGTTCATCGCTCTCAATCATCGCATCCGGCTGGCTGCGCGGCACCAGCGTGCCGTTACTCTGATAACGCCGGTCGGCAAACACTTCCTGCCGCGTTTGCAGCCCGAGGCGTTCGCCGGCCCGGATAAGTTCGCTTCCCGCCAGCCCGACTAAACGAAGGGTCGGGTCAACGTCATACACTGCGCGGGCAATGGCATCCGCCAGCAGCGCGTCGCTTGCCGCCTGGTTGTACAACATGCCGTGCGGTTTTACATGCACCATTTTGCCGCCTTCGGCGCGGGTGATCGCAGCGAGTGCGCCGAGCTGATACACCACCTGCGCATACACAGTTTCCGGCGGAAGTTGCATGGCCGTCCGGCCAAAGTTCTCGCGATCCGGAAAGCTCGGATGCGCGCCAATCGCCACGCCGTATTTCAGCGCCCAGCGCACGGACTGCTGCATGGTCTGCGCGTCCCCGGCATGAAAACCGCAGGCGATATTCGCCGAACTGACGAGCTGTAAAAGCGCCTCGTCGTTGGCGCAGCCTTCACCCAGATCGGCATTCAGATCAACGACCATGCAGCCCCCGTTTCACCTGTTCAATAAATAATGTCTGTTCACGCAGCGCTTTCTGCGCTTCTTCCGGCGTGCATTTTACAAAGTGAATTGGCTCGCCAAGGCGGATTTGCGCCAGATTGTACAAATCGGCTTCGATTACACAGGCAATGCGCGGATAACCCCCGGTGGTCTGCGCATCGGCCATCAGCACAATCGGCTGACCACCGTGCGGAACCTGCACCACGCCGGGAAGCAGCCCGTGGGAAAGCAGCTCGCGGTCGGTTTCGCGTTTCAGCACATGCCCGTGAAGACGATATCCCATGCGGTTACTTTGCGGGCTGAGCTGCCAGGCGGCGCGCCAGAACTCTTCGCGCGACTTAGCGCTGAACTCCTGATATTCCGGCCCCGGCAAGGCACGAATGCGGTTGCCGAACAGCAGTTGTTTAATGCCGCCGGAATGCTTCGGCTGCCGGTATGAGTCACCGGTGGGCAGCTGATCGCCGTCCTGCAACTGACGCCCCTCAAAACCACCAAATCTGGCTTTCAGATCCGTACTGCGTGACCCCATGATTTCCGGCACATCAATGCCACCGGAAATCGCCAGATAGCTGCGCATCCCGCGCGCGGGCATTTTCATGGTCAGAATCTGACCCGGCTTCACCGGATAGTTCCAGCCGGTCCAGATTTCTTTGCCGTCGAGCTGCGCATGGCAACCTGCGCCGGTCAGCGCAATCCACCCTTCGCGGTGAAACTCCGCGCTGAACTGGCCCAGCGTGATTTCCAGACCGGCGGCATTTTCGTCATTGCCGACCAGCAGATTGGCAATCCGCAACGCCGGTGTATCCAGCGCACCGGACTGGCTGACGCCCTGCCTGCGATAACCATTGCGCCCCAAATCCTGAACGGTGGTAAACATCCCTGCGCGTAAAACCTTCAACATACGCCCTCCTTTTGTGGCACGAACCGTACGCTGTCACCCGGCAGGAGCAATGTCGGAATTTCACGCAGCGGATCAAACATCACCAGCGGCGTTTGCCCGATCAGCTGCCAGCCACCCGGCGTAGCGAGCGGATAAATGCCGGTCTGGCTGCCGCCGATCCCGACCGAGCCTGCGGGTACAGAAAGACGCGGTTCGCCGTGGCGTGGTGTGGCGAGTTTCTCGGACATACCGCCCAGATACGGGAACCCGGGCTGGAAACCCAAAAAATAGACGGTGTAATCAATGCCGGAATGCAGTGCCACAACGTCGCTCTCAGACATACCGGTGTGGCGCGCGACATTCCCGAGATCCGGCCCGTGCCCGCCGCCGTAAATCACAGGGATCTCAATTAAACGCGATTCAGGCACGATGGCCTCGCTCTCTTCCCACCAGGTTTGCAGGCGCTCAATCGCGTCCAGCGCAGAACTCTGGGCATCGGTCAGAAGAACGGTCAAATTATTCATGCCAGGAATGACTTCACGTACGCCGGGATAGGCAGCACGATCCTGCAAACGCTGGGTCAGCCCCCAGATCCGTTGCTGGCTTGCCAGCGACACCGGCGGTTCCAGTTCCAGCACTACTGCGCGTTCACCCAGCAGATAACATCGTGCTCGTTGCACTCAGGCACTCCTTAAAGAAAGGTTGTGGATCATCAGGTTATTCAGCAACTCAATGAACCGAAACTTACTCTCTGTTATGCGTGAAACTGACCGGACATGTCAACCTGTCCGCCCGTGCTTTCCCGGCTTCAGGGTTTCCCCCGCCGCCTTCAACTGCTACTCTCAGAAATGTTGCTGTTTTTTTTAGCGTTTGGATAACGCTTTCGCCACAAATGAAAGGGAGACGTCGTGAAAAAGCCACTGGCCTTATTTTTTCCGCTCTACACCACCACATTACTGATGCTGTTGGGTTCCGGCCTGCTCACTACCTACATTTCCCTGCGCCTGTCGGCGATTAACGTCAGCGGCGCGATGATCGGTGCCATCATTGCGGCGAACTACATCGGGCTGGTGATTGGCGGCAAAGTCGGCCATATCCTGATCGCCCGCGTCGGGCACATCCGCGCCTACGTATCCTGTTCCGGGATTATCACCGCCGCCGTACTCGGTCACGGCCTGACCGACATTATCCCGATCTGGGTGGTGCTGCGCCTGATCATCGGTCTGTGCATGATGGTGCAATATATGGTGCTGGAAAGCTGGCTCAACGATCAGGCCGAAGCGAACCAGCGCGGCGTGGTCTTCGGCTTTTATATGGTGGCGTCGTATCTCGGGATGTCGCTCGGTCAGGTCGTTCTGATGCTCAACAGCGATTTAGGCGTCAGCACACTGATCGTTATCGCGCTGTGTTTTGCGCTGTGTCTGGTGCCGATTGCATTAACCACGCGCACCAACGTCGGCCATATGTCTCCCGCGCCGATGGAGCTGAAATTCTTCATCCGTGCCATTCCCAAAGTACTGGCGATCACGCTGGTCATCGGCATGGTGGTCGGTTCGTTCTACGGTATGGCACCGATTTACACCAGTCAGCAATCGCTCACTACGCAGCAAACCGGTCTGTTTATGGCTCTGGCGATTTTCGCCGGGCTGCTGGCCCAGTTCCCGCTGAGCTGGCTGTCTGACCGCTATAACCGCAACATGCTGATGCGGATTAACGCCATTTTGCTGGCGCTGACGGCGCTGCCCCTGGCGCTGTTCAGCCATATCTCTTTCCCGCTGCTGCTCGGCATCGGTTTTATCGTCAGCCTGATGCAGTTCACGCTCTATCCGCTGGTGGTCGCGCTGGCGAATGACATGATTGAGCCGGAGCGGCGCGTTTCGCTTTCCGCCTGTTTGCTGATGGCATTTGGCGTCGGTGCCTGTATCGGGCCGTTAGCCGTTGGCGCGCTGATCCAGCCGCTGGGCGGCAATATTCTGTATGCCTTTTTCGCGCTGTGCGGCGCTGGCATTGTGGCGTTAAGCCGTACATCCAAGAAAGAAGAAGAAACGCAAATGGCGGTCGATGCACCCGTTCCGCACATCGCTATGCCGGACAGCCTGAGCAGTTCACCGCTGTCACCGGCGCTGAATCCGGCCTTTGATGAACAGATGATTCAGGACACCATGCCCGCCCCCGAAAACGTGGTTGAACCGGTTATCGGAGAGACAGACGAAGAGCCCGTCGAGGAAGAAGAGGAAAGCAAATATCCACCGCAGGGTGCAGACCCTGAAGTGGATACCGGATTACAGCGGGCATTTACGCTGCTGGAAGACAGCGTTTCAGAAAATAGTATTGCCGAAGAAACAACCGAAAAGAAAAATTAAGCCGGGTTATCGATGTCGATAAACATCACATCTAACCCGTGCTCATTTTGCAGCCATTCGCCCAGCGCTTTCACGCCGTAACGTTCTGTGGCGTGATGGCCAGCAGCGAAGAAATGCAGCCCCATCTCGCGTGCGATGTGAATGGTTTGCTCAGAAACCTCACCGCTGATAAACGCATCCACGCCAAATTCTGCCGCTTTCTGAATATAGCCCTGACCACCGCCTGAACACCACGCCACACGACGGATTTCCGCCGGTGCATTTTGCGCACTGTGCAGAACGCTGCGATCCAGAATTCTTTCGATGCGCTGACGGAATTCGTTGCCGCTAAGCGGCGTATCGAGCTCGCCATACGGCAGCAGCAACGCGATTTCACCCTGTACGGTAATGCCAAACAGTTTCGCCAGCTGCGCGTTATTGCCCAGCTCCGCGTGACCGTCGAGCGGCAAATGATAGGCGTACATATTGGTGTCAGTCGCCAGCAACGTTTTAAGACGGTTGCGTTTCATGCCGCGAATTTCAACCGGTTCGTCTTTCCAGAAATAACCGTGGTGAACCAGAATCGCATCGGCTTCAACAGCGATGGCGGCATCCAGCAGATCCTGAGAAGCCGTCACGCCGGTCACGATGCGCTGCACATTGCTGCGGCCTTCGACCTGCAAACCGTTCGGCGCATAATCTTTGTAGTTGCTGATATCCAGTTTCTGGTTAATCAGCTTTTCAAGCTGGAAATTGTTCATGGAGTTTCACTTATCTGTCATGGCGAATGCAGCAGATAATATACGACAACGCCAGTCCTGCTCAAAATCAATGACGGGAACTGCCGGATTGTTATTCTGGTTTCCTCACTTTTCAACGGATTGAAGAAGATGCAGGAAAATGATTGCGACGTCATCATCGTCGGCGGCGGAATAGCCGGTTGCACCAGTGCATTGCTGTTAGCCCGCGCGGGCCTTAGCGTTATTTTGCTGGAAAGAGGCGCACAGGCGGGAAGCAAAAACAGTTCCGGCGGGCGCATTTATACACATACCCTTTCACAAATCCTGCCCGATTTCGCGCAAAGCGCCCCGCTTGAACGCCGCGTAACGCAGGAAAGGCTCTCAATGCTGACAGGCGACAGCATGACAACGTTGGATCACCGGCAGACTGCTGACGCCGCATGCTCATGGACCGTATTGCGTGCGCGGTTTGATCCCTGGCTGATGGAACAGGCGCAGCTCGCCGGTGCGCAGTGCATTACGGATACGCAGGTCGAAGGGTTGATGAAGCAAGGCAACCGCGTGACCGGCGTCAGAATCGGCGATGACCTGCTGACTGCGCGCGCCGTTATTCTGGCGGAAGGTGCGAATTCGCTTCTGGCGCAACGGTGTCTCGCCTCGCCAAAACCCTCTGCGGAAAACATGGCTACGGGCGTGAAAGAGGTGCTCGCGCTGCCGCGTGAAAAGCTGGAAGAACGTTTCGGGCTGGAAGGCGATCAGGGCTGCGCATGGCTGTTTGCGGGGCAGCCGACCGCCGGAAAAGTCGGTGGCGGTTTTCTGTATACCCATCGAGACACCCTCTCGCTCGGTGTGGTCTGCAACCTTTCTCAGCTCAGCGATAGCGCGCGCAGCCTGCCGCAGATGCTCGACAACTTCAAACAACATCCCGCCCTGCGCCCGTTACTTAAACAGGCTGAAGTCATGGAATACAGCGCGCACATGATCCCCGAAGGCGGGCTGAATGCCCTGGCACCGCTGTCCGGCGATGGCTGGCTGGTTGCCGGTGACTGCGCCGGTTTTTGTCTGAATGCCGGGCACACGGTTCGCGGAATGGATCTGGCGATGATGTCTGCGCAGGCTGCGGCCGTAACGCTGATTCATGCGCACCGGAACAGCGATTTCAGCGCCGCCTCACTTTCCCTATACCGCGAGCATTTGCAGCGCAGCGCGCTGTGGCCGCTGATGACGCAATACCGCCATTTGCCCGCCGATTTACTCCGTTCGCCGCAGGTTTTCAGCCGCTATCCGCAACTTTCCGCTGATCTGCTGCACAGTCTTTTTCACGTCGGCGAACAACCGTCCGTGCCGCTTCGCCGTTTACTCTGGCGTCATGCCCGCCGTGCCGGGTTGTGGCAGTTACTGAAAGACCTGCGTAAAGGAGCGCGTAGCCTGTGAACCTGAATGACAAACTCGCCAAAAATTACTATCAGCCGGAAAATACCGCCCACATCGTGGTGGCTGGCAACGCGCAGCAAAGTGCGCTGAAGATCCTGCTGAATGCCTGCCCGGCCGGGCTTTACCGAAGGAACGAAGCCGGAGAAATCACCTTTGATCCGAACGGCTGTCTTGAATGCGGCACCTGCCGCATTGTCTGCCCCGACGAGGCGTTTTCCCTCTGGCGTTATCCGGCTGCCGGTTGCGGTGTGACATTTCGGTTCGGGTAAAACTCTGGGAGGTGGCGCGGGGTTGTAAACACGGAAAGCTGCTATGTTTTCAGTTGCATAACATTACATTTCAACGGAGCTTCTCCTGTGTCTATTTTGCAATTATTGAATCAACACCCGGTCATCGCCGCAGTGAAAGACACTGAAAGCCTGAACGCCGCCCTGCTGTCGGACTGCAAAATCATCTCAGTGCTGTACGGGAATATCTGCAATATCGGCGCGATTGTTCAGCGGATCAAAAAGGCTGAAAAATACGCGTTTATCCATGTCGATCTGCTGGACGGCACGTCCAATAAAGAGATCGTGATTAATTTTCTGAAAATCGTCACCACGGCAGATGGCATCATCAGCACCAAAGCCTCGATGATCAAAGCCGCGAAAGCGCAGGGATTTTTTGGTATTCACCGGATGTTTTTGCTCGACTCGATTTCATTTCACAACATCGATAAACAGGTGGCGCAGTCGAACCCGGATTGTGTGGAAATCTTGCCGGGCTGCATGCCGAAAGTGCTGGGCTGGGTATCGGAGAAAATCGATCTGCCGATTATTGCCGGCGGGCTGGTATGTGATTTAGAGCCTATCCCAATAGGATTTTATTCCAGATAATGATGCCGCAGGTAAAATGCAGCATCGCCTCATAA